>DATCFU010000152.1:0-3590 GCA_036509315.1 Acidothermaceae bacterium | reverse complement strand
CCGCAGGAAGCCAATCCCGCACCGAGACCGGCATCAACAGCAGCTGATCCACATCTCCACAGCGCATATTCACGGCCATGCCAAATTCTCGCGCGACGCCCCCTCAACGCGTCGGCGACACGCGATTCGTGCGACAGCCTGTGCTGTGTGAACGTCACCACGTCGCCCATCACGCCGGAGCGTTCGAGATCCTGCCCGCCGGCGCCGGGAAGTTCCGCTTCGTCAGCTCCGACGGCCGCAACCTCAGCGCACCCCTCCGAAGCCCAACGAGTCAAGACACCCATCCCCTCGAAGACGAACACGCGCATCTCGCCGCTGACGCCGCCACCCCCCAATGGGACGGACAACGACTCAACCGCCCGTATGTGATCAGCGTCCTCGCCCAACGCCGACAAGCCAGCTGACAGTGCGGTAGTGGTGCACTGCGAACTGGCGAGCCGGCCCGGCGTTTGGGGTCGACGTGCGTGCTCCGACGGACGATGAACTAGAAGATCTGCTCACACTTCGGCGGCGATCGCTCGCATGCCGGTCCGCTTGCTGGGCCGTGGCGGTTGTCGGGTCGGACGGTACCTGCGGGAAAGTAACCCGCGGGTAGTTTGGTGGGTCATGAAGAAGAACATCGGATTCTTGTCGTTCGGCCACTGGACGCCATCGCCCCACTCGCAGACTCGCTCGGCCTCAGACGCGTTGCTGCAGTCCATTGACCTTGCGGTCGCTGCCGAAGAACTTGGCGCGGACGGGGCGTATTACCGGGTGCACCATTTCGCCAATCAGCTTGCCTCGCCGTTTCCACTGCTCGCGGCAGTTGGCGCCAGAACGCACCGGATCGAGATCGGCACTGCCGTCATCGACATGCGTTACGAGAACCCCTATTACATGGCCGAAGACGCTGGCGCTGCCGATCTCATCGGAGCTGGGCGACTTCAGCTCGGGATTAGCCGTGGCTCGCCCGAGCAGGTTATCGACGGCTTCCGCTACTTCGGCTACGTCCCTGCCGAGGGCACCGATGCAGCCGACATGGCTCGTGAACACACCCGGGAATTCCTCGATCTCTTGCGCGGGGAGGGATTCGCCGAGCCAAACCCGCGGCCCATGTTCGCCAACCCGCCGGGGCTGCTTCGGCTCGAGCCGCATTCCGAAGGCTTGCGCGAGCGGATCTGGTGGGGCGCCGGCACGCGGAAGACCGCAGAGTGGACCGCCGAGCAAGGCATGAACCTGATGAGCTCGACCCTTCTGAGCGAAGACACTGGAGTGCCGTTCCACCAGCTGCAAGCCGAGCAGATTGACATGTTCCGGACGGCCTGGACCAACGCTGGTCATGAGCGCGCACCGCGCGTGTCGGTCAGCCGCAGTATCTTCCCGATCGTCAGCGACCTCGACCGCGCGTACTTCGGCCGCGAAGGCAACTCCGAGGACCAAGTTGGCTACCTCGACGGCGGTAAGGCGCGCTTCGGCAAGACCTACGCCGGTGAACCCGACCAGCTCATCGAGCAACTCGCCAAGGATGAGGCGATTGCTGCCGCCGACACGCTGCTGCTGACTATCCCGAACCAGCTGGGTGTCGAGTACTGCGCGCATGTCATCGACTCGCTGCTTCGCTATGTCGCGCCGGAGCTTGGCTGGCGTTGACTACGCATCGGAGCAGCGGGTGCTGACCGATAAGTGAACGGTCGCCGTCTTGTTGCCCGAGCGAATGTCGACGGGTACGCATGCGGCTGAGTCAAGGCTGAAGCCGCCGGGAAACACAAACCAATCGCCCCTGCCCGTGGGATCTTTCGCGCACGACGATCGTCGCGCGGCTGATCGTTCGCTTCACGGTACGAACCTAGCGCGGCACCTCGAACCTAGCGCGGCACCGCGGTGTGCTTGAACTCGTTGAGGTCGGTCCAGCCGATGAGATCGACGGCCCGCTCGATGGCGGAGATGGACGTCGCCGGGGCGGCGCCGTCGGTCGCCCGGTGCATGAACCGGATGAAGACGGCCTGGTCATCGACGATGAACGTCGGCACGCCCCACACGTCGTGCGACTCGGCGAAACCCTCGTGCTCGGCGCGCACGGTCGCGAGTGCAGAGCCATCGTCGATGCGACCGAACACCTGGTCGACGGGTACGTCGTGGCGCTTGAGAACGTCCCTGACGACGTCGGTGTCTTCGATGTGCAGGGCGTCATCGTGACGGGCGGAGAACAACGCACGATGCACAGCGGGGAACAACTCGGGGAACTCGTCGCGAACGACGACGCCCGCCTGTAACGCGACGATGCCGGTGTCCTGCTCGGGTTTTTCCCAGACGCTCGGAGCACCTTCGGCGACGTGCACTTGACCCAGTGAGAACGCGAGGAATCTGACGTCCCAGTCGGCCCCGGCAGCGAGGCCGGTGAGGATGTGCTCATGTGCATTGCGGGCGAAGGGACAGCGGTATTCCCAGGTCACAGCGAATGTTTGTGTCATGTGATTGCCAACCGTAGCGTCGCGACGCCATATTCCTGGTCGGCTTGCTATGGAATGATCATCTTCGTGCGTGTGAAGGCAAGATTGCGATCAACAAGGTTGCGATGGGGCCAAGCAAGATCGACAGTAAGAACCAGACGAGCCCGCTACGCCCTTTGCCCTGAGCAAGCGCGGCGTTGATCAACGTCAGCGTGCTCCAGCCGACGACGTATCCGTGCCACCACATGTGGGCAGCCTAACCGCGACGGGTGACCGCGGCGTTACTGGCCCTCGGCTACCACCATCGGCCACGAGTCGCCCCATCGCGCATTTCTGGCGGCCCTGTAGAGCTCCTGACTCTTGCTGATGCGCTCGTCCGTGGCGACCCCGGACCCTGTGCACAGCTCCAAAGAAACGAGACCCTTGCGTAGTTGCGGGTGCCGCAGGATCCGCGAGTTGGGTCGATGCGCCGGCGCGCGCACCGCGGCGACGTACGAGTACTTCTCGTCTTCATACGACAGCTCGCCGGCCTTCACCGATCGGTGCAGACGCGACCGGTCAAGTCGCTGCGAGAAATGACACCAGTCGCTGCGCTCCAGCATCGGACACCTGAACTCGTGTGGGCACGGCGCAGCGATCGTAAAGCCGCCCTCGATGAGAGTGGTCCGGGCCCGGATGATCCGCGCGAATCCGGCAGGCGTTCCTGGTTCGATCACAACGACGGTCGGCGCCGACTCGATGAGCAGCCCGACAAGCTCGGCCTGCTGTTGTTCGGTGAGTTCACCCAACACATAAGCGGCCGTTGCGACGTCGGCATGACCAGCGTGCGGGTCGGCCGGAAGGCGCCACTGACGCCATGCCGCGCCTTGCAAGACGACCGATGACGAGCTGCGTGTGAGACGTGAGCCGAGCTCGATGGAAGCAGCCGATTGCTCGAACAAAGTGACGCCGCTCAGTGTCGGCCACACATCAGCGGCCGCCCAAGCGACCGCCCCCGTTCCCGCGCCGAAGTCAACGAGCGTGCGCGGTTGAAGATCGGGGAGGACGAGTTGCAGCTGTTGTAGTGCGGCGCGAGCAACGGCGTACGTCGCAGGCATCCGGTAGGCCGCATAGGCCAGCACGTCGTCGGGCCTTGCGAGGATCGGGGTGACTGGAGTTGCG
>DATCFU010000151.1:0-4390 GCA_036509315.1 Acidothermaceae bacterium | reverse complement strand
TGCCGGTGCGCGCCGATCGCGATCGCAATCGGTGTTGGGCTCGCGTCTGTGTGCGGGTGCGCGTCACATGCCGAGTCTGCGGCGCCTGCTCGCGCTAGTAGCGCGGCGCCAATCTCAGCAGGGCATTCGGTCGCGAGTGCTCCTCCGGGAAGCGCCGCCGCGATCCTGCCACCATCGAGCGCTGGTCCTTTCATCCTGGAGTCTGGCGAGTTGCTCATTACGGGCAGCGACGTTCCCCCGGCGTATGAGGTGCATGTCACAGTCACCATCACACGTCAGCCCGACGAGGTGTCATCTGCGAA
This sequence comes from Acidothermaceae bacterium, assembly GCA_036509315.1. Taxonomy (GTDB): domain Bacteria; phylum Actinomycetota; class Actinomycetes; order Acidothermales; family Acidothermaceae; genus PALSA-607. The sequence continues at coordinate 4,088 of DATCFU010000151.1, read as the reverse complement.
TATCAGGCCGGCATCCGAATACGAGGTCGCGCTCGTGAGGATCAGCGGTCAGGCTGGGTCGTTTCACTACACGGATCTAGACTTCCAATACCTGAGTGCAGATGGCGTCGTGTATCTACCGACTGCGGAGACCGGTACCCAGCGTTTCGGCAAAGCACTCGCGTCCGGCACCGTCAGCGCAGGCCAATCCGTCCAGGGATTCGTCGTGTTTCATGTGCCCACCGGAGGTGGGCAAGTTCGGTTCTACGACGGAACTAACGGTCCCCCCGCCGCATGGCGAACTGTCACCTAGAAACGTCCGCATTTGCCGCAGGTCGCGCTACGTCGCTTCGGCGTTGTGCGCCGCCCAATACACGGACCCCGACCACCACGGGCCGTCGCCCGTGATTTCGTTAGCAATCGTCACGTCGAGGATGTCCGTCGGTGAGATCTCACGCCGTTCGATCTCGGCGGCCAGCCGCCTGAGCAACGCAGGGAGATCGCTCGTTGAATCGTCGCGCGCGTTAGAGATCGAGAACTGGCTGCACGACCACTGATCAGTCATAGGCAACATCATCTCGGACGCAAGCAGGCCACGCACCCGGCGCGACGAGCAGGGTCTAGTCCAGGACGCGGGAACCATCCGACTTTGCCGCTGACACGGTCGATCCGCACGGGCACGGTCGCGATTGGACAAGCTCGGAGTGATCCTCGGTTCCGTTCGTAGGTTCATTCGGCGAAGAGATAGTGCCGCCGCGCGCTGTCCAGCCCCCGGTATGTGCGAGCGGGCGGTTCCGATGCCAGCGTCGTGGCCGCTCCCGATCAGAAGAACGAAGGCATCTGCATGGTCCGCTACCGGTGGTGGCAAACGGGGTACCGGCGGAGGGTTGGCGGCCAACAGGACGGGCAGTTACACGTAGCTCTGATTGGCAGCCATCGCAGAGTGCGGTGGCTGCTTCCCCATGTGGAACGCATTGCAATGTTGACGGTTTCGACGTATTTCCCACCTTTGAGAGGGACATCTTGACTTATCACCACGTGCCTCCGTCACGTACAACAACTGGCGCTCGCCGACACCGGGGCGCTTCGATCGGTGTCATCGCCGCGCTTGCAGCCGGCTTTGTTGGTGTGGCGATTCCTGCTACTGCCAGCGCGGCGACCGCGCCCGTGGTCACGAGAATTTCTGGTGCGACCAGATTCGATACGGCGATCGCGGCGTCCCAGGACCAGTTTTCTGCGACGGGCAGCGCCAAGGCTGTGGTGTTGGCTCGCGCGGACACCTATCCCGATGCGTTGTCGGGAGGTCCGCTGGCTGCGAAGGTCGGCGGTCCGCTGTTGCTGACTTCATCGACGTCCTTGCCATCTTCGGTGCAGGCAGAACTCATCCGCGTGCTGCCCAAGGGCGGCACGGTGTACATCCTGGGCGGCACCTCTGCCGTCAGCACTGCGGTGGAGACGACAATCACCGGGCTGGGGTTTGCGGTGCAGCGCCTAGCTGGCGCCGACAGGTTCGCGACTGCGGTCGCGGTTGCCGGTGCGATGGGTAATCCCACCACAGTCTTCGAAGCGACCGGGCTGAACTTCCCCGATGCTCTGGCGGGTGGCCCGGCGGCGATCAAGTCCGGCGGTGCCATTTTGCTGACCGACGGGTCGAGCCAGTCGACGGCGACGGCCGCCTACCTTGCCGCGCACCCCGGTGGGAAGCATTACGCGCTGGGTGGTCCGGCTGCCGCTGCGGACAAGACGGCGACGCCACTAGTCGGGCAAGACCGTTACGGGACGGCGGCAGGTGTCGCCGACACGTTCTTCCCGACGGCGACCATGGTCGGTGTCGCGACCGGTACCGATTTTCCTGACGCGTTGGCGGCTGGGCCCGATCTCGCAGCTAAGGGCGCTCCGTTGGTGCTCGTCGCTCCGACCGGCCCGCTGCCAGGTGCCACTACAGCGGTGTTGCTCGCTTTGTCGACGAGCGTAAAGAGTGCTGACGTCTTCGGTGGAACAGCTTCGGTAAGTGATGACGTCGCCACCCAGCTGGGCACCCTCGCCAATGCAGGTGCTACCGCGGTGGCCGCGAACACATCGACGACGTACACAGGCAGGTACGGGGTTCTCACCGAAACCGTGACCGGCACTAGCACGGTTTCACTCACGCAAGTCATCGACGGCACCAATGGCGCTGTCACCACGTATGTGAAGACCGGAACAGCGCCGCCTGCCAACACCACGGTGACACTCGCTCAACTGCAGGCGATACCACTTGATGCTGCTGGTTTGGAAAGCGCCGTCAACACCCTCTACAAGGCCTTCGACACCACGGCCGGTATCACGACGACCGACCCGAACGCGTTGTTCCTCGCGAACGCCGCGCAGGTTTTCCTGAACCCGACTACTCCGCCGACGTTGCGGCTGGCCACCTACGGAGCGCTCGCTGCAGCACCGGAAACCGGTGTGACTTCGGAGGTCAAGGACTCCACGGGTCGCTCCGGTGTTGCGATCACAGCCAAGGTCACCGGTAGCACCGCGGCGAGCGATGGCACCATCACCTACATCTTCGATCCGGCAACCGGACTGCCGCTTGAGGACGTCGCCGCATCGTCAACCGGTGCGGTTATCCTCCGCTCCACTATCAACTCGATCACGACGACCAACACGCTGCCGACCAACCCCTACATGTAAAGAGAACGACACGATTGGCCCGGCGGCGTCCAGCGCGCCGGGCCAATCATGTGTAGCGAAACATCCCCTATTGCCGCTGGTGGTGCGCGTGCGTGCGAACAGTGAATGCTTGGAGACTGATGCTCGTAGCATCACATCCAAGGGACGAGCAGAGGTCGTGTCGGAAAGTTGATGATCATGAGGCAACGGCGGCTCTGGATCTCCCACGGTCGGCTTGGGCGCGTAGTGCTCGCGCTGCCAGTCGCGGGAATGGTGCTGACCGCTTGTGCCGCACCAGTGCCGGCAGCCTCGTCAGCTCCGGCGTCGGGCGCGCTGGAAAGCTCATCCCTCGTGCCCCTGAGTACGGCTCCTGCCACCGTCGGGATCGCGTTGACCAGTCAACAGCTGGCGAGCGCGGCCCAGTGGGTAGCCCGCGCGGCCGCGAGCACGGGAGATGTGCACCAGGGTTCTGGTACTGCAGTGCTGTCCCGACGTGGCGCGGCCATCCAGCTCATAACCCCGGGCGACACGGTTGACTCCAACCGAGCCGTCATCGTCGTCCTCGTGCATGGCAAGTTTGACGGGAGTGTGTTTGACCATCCCCCAGGCGTCACCGTTCCCGGTGGCGACGAGATGCTCGCATCGTTTGATGCCACGACGGGACAGGTGGAGGATTTCACACTTCTCGATACCGCACATGGAAGACAGGCGCCCGATCTGCGGACGCTCGGTCCCGTAAGCAACCTCCCAGCGAGTTAGCGCAGGGCGAGTTAGCGCGGGGAGGTCCAACGCCTCGGCCAACGCACTCAAATGCCGCTGTGACGTGCGTTCGATCGCATTGGTGGGCGCGATAGTTGGAGCAGTGGTCACGACCGGTTCATCGGCATGTCGCCGGAGTTTTGATCACAGTCTGATTCGTCGTGACGGTTGGCTGTTCGGCCGCGAGGGCGACCACGCGATCTCGTTTCCGTTTGGCTGTCGGCGAACACGGGTTGCCTTGTGAACGTAGATGTATCAACGTCTAGCAGACCGAGGGGAGGCACGATGCCGCACGCGCACGTGGCAGCGCTCGAAGAGCAGCTGCGTCAGGCCATGTTGACCAGTGACCTCGAGGTGTTGGACGCGCTGATCGACCCGGACCTCCTGTTCGTCCTGGCGGACGGGACCGTTGTCGACAAGCAGGCCGATGTCCACGCCCACCGGTCCGGCCACGTGCGGATCACCCAACTCGATCCGTCCGACCAGCGAATCGACGTTCACAACTCCGCCGCAGTTGTCACGGTCATGATGGCCGCGACGGGGAGTTTCGGGGGCGTTCCCTTCCAGGGCCGTTACCGCTACCTACGTTTCTGGTGTGAGACAGCTACAGGGTGGCGCGTCGTCGGAGGCAGCATGTCCGATGCGTCCCAGTAAGGCGAACACTGCCGACAGATCCCAACGTCCGCATCTGCCGC
>DATCFU010000150.1:0-8687 GCA_036509315.1 Acidothermaceae bacterium | reverse complement strand
TTGCCGCAAGCCCCAGGGTGCGCTATACGTTGAAAGTGGAAGGGAGTCGGTACTCCCCGTCCTCGCGGATCCTCAGGCCGTTGGCCCGCGTGCATTGAGTGCGCTCGGAGGGATTCGAACCCCCAACCTCTTGATCCGTAGTCAAGTGCTCTATCCGTTGAGCTACGAGCGCTAGCGACTGCGCCCTAGCGTAGTGAGCTACGAGCGCGTGAAGAGCAAGAGTACAGGCTGCCGATCTCCGCTCATCGAGGTCACAAACTGGGGGCGGAGGCTCGGGGATTTGAACCCCGGATGGGCTTTAAGACCCAAACCGCATTAGCAGTGCGGCGCCATAGACCGGACTAGGCGAAGCCTCCCGGGACCCTGACGGGTCCCCTGCTGTACCGGAGCAGGGTAGCGGGACGCCGACGAGCGCGCCAAAGACGCCCGTTTATCCGTGGACGACAGCTGCCTGTCTCGTACAGCGGCAACTGCCTACCAAGCGGCCGTGTGCCACGCGCAGCTAGGGTTGGCCCGTGAGCCAGCCATTACCTCATGCCCGAGCCGACCTGGCCGGGATCCCGGTCTACAAAGCCGGTCGGCCGTCGGCCGGCGGTCAGCGCAGCTTCAAGTTGTCGTCCAACGAGTCGCCGTATCCGCCGCTCCCGAGCGTGCTCGAGGCGATCACCGATGCGGCCCAGCAGACGAACCGCTACCCCGACCTCGCGGCGTCCGCCGTGGTTCAGGCTTTGGCGGACAAGCTCGACGTCCCGCCCGAGCACGTCGTCGTCGGCTGCGGATCGGTCGGGGTTGCCACCCAGTTGGTCGAGGCGTTCGCCGGCCCAGGCGACGAGGTCGTCTACGCCTGGCGCTCCTTCGAGGCGTACCCGATCATCGTCCAGGTCGCTGGCGCGACGGCGGTCCAAGTGCCGCTCACCAGCGGCGCGGTGCACGACCTCGACGCGATGGTGGCGGCAGTCACGCCTCGCACCAGGGTGGTACTGGTGTGCAATCCGAACAATCCGACAGGGACGGCGGTGCAGCGGGCGCCGTTAGAAGCGTTCCTCAACGCGATGCCCAGCGATTGTCTCGTCGTCCTGGACGAGGCTTACCGGGAGTTCAACCGCGACCCCGACGTACCGGACGCAATCACGCTGTACCGCGACCGGCCCAACGTCGCAGTTCTGCGAACGTTCTCGAAGGCCTACGGGCTGGCCGGCCTGCGAGTCGGCTACGCCGTCGCCCACCCGGACGTCGCCGACGCGATCCGTATGACCAGCGTGCCGTTCGCGGTGAGTTCGATTGCCCAAGCAGCCGCCGTGGCATCGCTTCGACCGGTCGCCGAGCACGAGCTCCTCGAGCGAGTCGACACCACCGTTGCTGAGCGGACCCGCGTCATCACCGTGCTCCGTGCTGCTCGGTGGCATATTCCGGACACTGAGGCGAACTTCGTGTGGCTGGCGACCGGCCAACAGACCGACAGCAGTGCCGCCGCCTGCGCAGACGCTGGTGTCGTCGTGCGCCCCTTCGCAGGTGAGGGCCTACGCGTGACTATCGGCGAACCCGAGGCGAACGACATCTTCCTGAAGGTCGCCGCCAACCTGCGCTCGGCGGTCGACGCCTGAGCTGACGACTCGTTTGACCCCAAGAGGTACCGCCAGACGGCAGGGTGGACGACTCCTTCGGGGCTACCGCAAGGCCCCCCTGGTGGGCGATGGCTGCGCCTCGACCGCTGTCCTAAGCTCAGGGCCGTCCCTCGGGTGCGAAGGGCACCCGATGCGCTCAGGGCACTTGAGCCGAGCCGTTTTGTGTCGATACGAAACGTATCGTTAGGCCATTCGGCCACACTTACAACGCTGAGTGACTTACCGGGTACCGTCCGTATAGAGTAGTCATCGCGTGCTATGGCCCACGCCGAAGGGCCCACAGGGAGGTGCCACTGCCGTGAAACTCGGCGCTGGATTGCACCTGCCCTCAGCGCTGGCCGCGACTTCGACCAAAACACTCGTTGCGGCTGCTTCTTTGGTCGGCATTGCCACGGCCGCGACGGTCAGCGTGATCGTCGTGGGTTCCAACGCTGTGGTCCCTCCGGCCTCGCACCAGCCGGTCGCCGGCTCCTATTTCGGCTCCGCGCCCCCATCGGGCGGTGGTAGTCCGCTCATTGTGGTTCCGAAGCAGCACCCGGCGACCAGCACGCCGACCCCGTCGGCAACCCCCGCACCGACCACGGTTGTCACGCCGCCGGCTCCCCTCGTGACTCCGACGCCGTCGACGCCTTCGACGTCAGTCGGCAATACGCCGACGACTTCCACGCCGTCGTCGGTTGTGCCGGGCACCGGGTCAAGCAAGCCTGCGACGGGTAGCAAGCCGGTCACCGTCACGATCTCCGTGCCGTTGCCGGTCACCACCCCTCCTGTGCGAGTGCCGCCGGTGACGGTCGTCGTCCCACCCGTCGTCCCACCCGTCGTCGTCCCACCCGTCGTCGTCCCGCCAGTTGTGGTGCCTCCCGTCGTCGTCCCGCCGGTGATCGTCCCGCCGGTCGTCGAGCCAACGCCGAAGCCACCGACCAAGCCTTGCCCGCCCCCGAAGCCGAAGCCACCGACGGAGCCGTGTCCGCACGAGCCGACGCCGAAGCCGCCTTGCCCGCCGTCCCACCACACGCCGCCGCCCAAGCCGTCGCCGCCGATACACCCGTGCCCGCACCACCCCGACCGTTAAAGCTGGATCGATAACTGCTAGATCTTCCACGCAACAGCTAGGGCTTCCACGGATGCCAACTACTGGCCTTCGATCTGCAACGATTGCCTAGGTACCCGGTCCGATGTTGCCTACCGGCAAGGCGGTCCGGCGCCCATCGACGAGTGATCCTCGCGTTGGCGAGTAGGAGGAGTGGCACGCATGACGGCCGACCACGGCGCACTTACGGGTGAACGCGATCTTGTCCAGCTGCTGACTCCCGAGGGGGAGCGGCTCGAGCATCCCGACTATCCGTTGGAAATCTCGCAAGCCGAGCTGCGAAGCCTCTATCGCGACCTCGCGCTCGTACGGCGCTTCGATACCGAGGCGACTGCGCTTCAGCGGCAAGGCGAGCTGGGCATCTGGGCGTCGCTGCTTGGCCAAGAGGCTGCGCAGATCGGCTCCGGCCGAGCTCTGCTCCCAGGTGACATGGCGTTTCCGACCTACCGCGAGCACGGCGTTGCCTGGTGCCGCGGTATCGGACCGGAGAACCTGCTGCAGCTTTTTCGCGGCGTGAACTTCGGCGGCTGGGACCCGAAGGAGCACAACTTCGCGCTGTACACGATCGTCATCGGAGCGCAGACGCTGCACGCCACCGGCTACGCGATGGGAATGCAGCGCGACGGCTCCGAAGATGCCGTCATCGCTTACTTCGGCGACGGCGCATCGAGTGAGGGCGACGTCAACGAGGCGTTCATCTTTGCGGCGTCCTACAACGCACCCGTGGTGTTCTTTCTGCAGAACAACCAGTGGGCAATCTCGGTCCCCGAAGAGCGTCAGTCGCGCATTCCGCTGTTCCGTCGCGCGCACGGCTTTGGGTTCCCCGGCGTCCGCGTCGACGGCAACGACGTGCTCGCTTGCCTTGCTGTGACGCGAAAGGCTTTGCAGTACGCACGCGAGGGCCAGGGACCGTTCCTCGTCGAGGCGTTCACTTACCGCATGGGCGCGCACACGACGTCTGACGACCCGACCCGTTACCGCCTCGCGAGCGAGCTGGAGAACTGGAAGCTGCGTGATCCGATCGAACGCGTGAAGGCCTACTTGTCGCGCAACGGGCTCGCCGACGCCGCCTTCTACGAGTCGATCGAGGCCGAGGGAGCCGAGCTCGCGGCGCGGGTTAGGACGGCATGCTTGACGATGCCGGAGCCCAAGCCGAGCTTCATCTTCGAGCAGGTCTACGCCGGCGGTTCGCCGCTCGTCGACGAAGAGCGCGCGGCATTCGACGAATACATGGCGGGCTACGAATCGGCCGAGGTGGGTCACTGATGGCGCCGGTAGCGATTGCGCGAGCGTTGAACATGGGCCTGCGCAAGGCCCTCGAGTCAGATCCCAAGGTCATCATCATGGGCGAAGACGTCGGCAAGCTCGGCGGCGTTTTCCGAGTAACCGACGGTTTGCAGAAGGATTTCGGCGAGGACCGTGTCATGGACACACCCCTTGCGGAGTCCGGCATCATCGGCACCGCGATCGGGCTGGCGATGCGCGGCTACCGGCCGATCTGCGAAATCCAGTTCGACGGTTTCGTCTTTCCCGCCTACGACCAGATCGTCAGCCAAGTCGCGAAGCTGCACTACCGGTCTCAGGGCCTCGTCCCGATCCCGATGGTCATCCGCATTCCCTTCGGCGGCGGCATCGGCGCAGTCGAGCACCACAGCGAGTCGCCCGAGGCGTTGTTCGCCCACGTCGCTGGCCTCAAGGTCGTCGCGTGTTCCAACGCCGCAGACGCGTACACAATGATTCAGCAGGCCGTCATCAGCAACGACCCGATCATCTTCTTCGAACCGAAACGGCGTTACTGGGAAAAGGCGGAACTTGACGTCGACACACCGCTCACCCAAGCCGTCCCCCTGCATGCCGCACGCGTCGTCCGGCCCGGTCGGCATCTGACGTTGCTCGCGTACGGGCCGATGGTGAAGACGTGCCTTGACGCCGCGAAGGTAGCGGCAGACGAGGGTCACGAACTCGAGGTTGTCGACGTCCGCTCACTGTCGCCCATCGACTGGCCCACGATCACTGACTCCGTGCGGCACACTGGGCGGTGCGTCGTCGTTCACGAAGCACAGAAATTCTTGGGCATGGGCGCCGAGTTGGCCGCTCGTATCACTGAACTTTGCTTCTACGAGTTGCAGGCACCGGTACTGCGGGTCGGCGGCTACCCGATCCCGTACCCGCCATCGCGTCTTGAGGAGCATTTCCTGCCGGATCTCGATCGCGTTCTCGACACTGTCGACCGATCACTGTCGTTCTGAACAGCGCCGTACTGACCACGCACGGAGGTGCGATGTGGCATCGCTCAAGCAGTTCAGACTCCCCGATGTCGGCGAGGGTCTGACCGAAGCTGAGATCGTGCACTGGCACGTCAAGGTCGGTGACGTGGTGACGCAGAACCAGACCATCGTCGACATCGAAACCGCGAAGGCACTGGTCGAATTACCAAGCCCATTCGCCGGTGTGGTCAGCGAGTTGCTGATCCCCGAAGGGACAACTGTCGAGGTCGGGACGCCGATCATCATCATCGACGTTGCACCCGGTGCGGAGCCGTTGATGGCTGCGGGGCCCGTTCCGGTAGCGCAGGGCGAGTCACCAGCAGTGGACGACCTGGTCCCCTCGATTCCCGCGGTCTCTGAGATGAGTGCAGGACGCACCGCCAACCTCGTCGGTTACGGTCCGCGCGCCGACTCCCCAGTCCGACGTCGCCAACGGCAAGTCCCTGTTGCTGCTCATTCTCGACCGGCGCCGAGTTGGCCTTCGGTAGCACCATCGGTTGCAGCACCATCGGCGCCGGTGCAGACGGCGGCTCCAACAGACGTTGCACTCGCGGACGACGACAACGTAGTCAGCGTGCTGGCGAAGCCGCCCATTCGCAAACTCGCGCGCGATCTCGGGATCGACGTGCAGTTGCTGCACGGCACTGGTCCAGACGGCACGATCACCAGGTCGGACGTCGAGGCGGCCGCCGACAGTTCGCGACACGCAGCGCCGACCCGGCCGCTGCCGCGCGGTGGCGAGGAGCGCATCGCCATCCGTGGAGTGCGGAAGGCTACTGCGCAGGCCATGGTCGACAGTGTTCAGACCGTTCCGCACGTCACGGAGTTCACCACGATCGACGTCACCCGTTCGATGCGTGCGGTCACGCGGCTGCGTGAACTGCCCGAGTTCGCCGACGTCAAGGTGACGCCGCTGCTGCTCGTCGCGAAGGCGATCCTGCTCGGTCTCGAGCGTTACCCGATGGTCAACTCGACGTGGGATGAGCCGAACGGTGAGATCGTGGTTAAGCACTACGTGAACCTCGGCATCGCTGCGGCAACCCCGCGCGGCCTGGTCGTCCCGAACATCAAGAACGCCGAAGCGCTGTCGCTTCCGCAACTCGCGCGCTCGATCAACGCGCTCGCGTTGACTGCGCGTGAAGGTCGCACGTCGGTCGCCGACATGCAACGCGGATCCTTCACCATCACCAACGTCGGCGTCTTCGGCGTCGACACCGGCACCCCGATCATCAACCCTGGCGAGGCCGCGATTCTCGCGTTCGGAGCCATTCGCGATCAGCCGTGGGTGCACCGCGGGAAGGTCAAGGCGCGGTCGGTCACTACGCTCGCGCTGTCGTTCGACCATCGCATCATCGACGGCGAACTGGGCTCGCGGTTCTTGCGCGACGTCGCGATGTTCCTCGAAGATCCAGCCTCGTCACTGCTCGCGCGGTTGTAGGAGTTCTCCCTTGCGGATAGCACTGCTGCAGCTTCGTATCGACGACAGCGAACCGGCGTCCGACCGTATTGCTCGGGTCTTGGCTCTGGTCAAAGGACAAGCCGGCGCCGACCTTGTGGTGCTGCCCGAGCTCTGGGTGCCGGGTGCGTTCGGTTACCGCGGCTATCAGGCGTCGGCGACTGCGTTGCCAGGGGTTGCCATTACGTCTTTGGCCGCGATTGCACGCGACATCGGCGTACACATCCTCGCCGGTACGGTGATCGAGCAAGATGGCGACGAGTTGCACAACACCGCGGTGTTGATCAGTCCCGCGGGCGAGGTCGTGTACACCTACCGCAAGGTGCATCTCTTCGGGTTCGATCGCGGCGAAGCCGAAATGCTGACGCCGGGCGACGATATTTCGGCCTACGCAATGCCCGGTTTCACGACACTCGGCATGACGACGTGCTACGACCTGCGTTTCCCGGAGTTGTACAGGTTGCTGCTCGACGCCGGCGCGCAACTCGTCGTCATCCCGGCAGGTTGGCCGGCTGCGCGCCTCGATCACTGGCTGCTGCTGCTGCGTGCGCGGGCGCTTGAGGACCAGCTCTTTGTCGTCGGATGCAATCAGGTCGGCACGCAAGAGGGAGTCGAGCTCGCCGGACACAGCGTCGTGGTCGATCCCTGGGGCCGCATCATTGCGGAGGCGGGCACCGACGAAGAGGTCCTGCTCGTCGACATCGACCTCGCGATGGTGAGCAAGATCAGGGCCGAGTTTCCGGTGCTGCGCGACCGTCGACTCGGTCTGCCGGCAGCACGCTAGCTCTGCGGCGCCGGCACCTTCTGTTCGGTCACCGCGAGGGTACCGATCGTGTCGCCTCGTCCGTCATCGGTCAGCGCGGCCACGAAGAGTTGCTGCGCACCCGCGCTGATGTGTTCACCCCAGATTCCGCAACTAGTTGCGGTCGAGCCCGCAATGCAGGGCTTCCCGTCGAGACGGAAGCCCTTCGACAGCGCTAGTGCTGACAGCTGTGAGGACGCAGCACTCAGCGCCGAGTGCACGCTGATGTTCAAAGTGATGGCGCTGGTGCTGCAGGCGGGCAATGGCGGGGACGTCGAGAGGAGCGGCGCGCCCGACGAGGTAGCGGATCCCGACGGCGCGGAGGCAGCAGACGATGGCGGCGGCGACGTCGCTGCGCCCGCGCAGGGCTGCGGCGCGCGGGCCCACATCGGCGGGAGCAAGGCGCCGGCGCCCGCTGCACTAGCGGGCGTAGCGGGCGAGCGAGCGGGGGAGGTCGGGTTGTTCTTTTCGACGTTTACGAGGACTGCAGTTCGTGGCGCCGGGTGTCCAGGTAACGACCATCCGTCGCCGAGCAGGAAGAGCACGGGGGTGCCGTGCAACTTTCCTTCAACGACACAAGTGAAGGTCGGCCCGGTGGTTCCGGCCCCAGCGGGAGGCGCCGAACAGACGTTCGGCAAGCTCCCGCCCGCCGCGTGCACGACGGTCGAGAGGGCGGCCAAAGTAGTGGGGACGCTCGTGCTCCCGGTCAGGCACGCGTCGGCACTGCCGCCGCACGCGGTGAAGGTGGGATCGCGCACCAGACCGCCGGAGAGTTGCAGTCCCGTCTGGAGCGTCTTCCGTGCGGCGGCCTGGTCATTCGCGCTGCCGATGCCGTTCCCGGTTGCCTTGCCATGCATGGCTCCCCAGGCCAGCGCACCCACGGCGAGCAGCACGACGAGACCGAAGATGAGTGAGGCGAGGCGTGGTCGCATACCCCCCCATCGGACGCCGCGCGCGTCACCCTGAGCGAATCGTCGCCAGCTAGGCGAAGCGAACCATGCAGAACGCTCCGAAGATGGCGCAGTACCACGCGAACGGCGTCAAGGTGCGGGTACGGAAATAGCGGACCAGGAACTTGATGCTCACGATGGCCCCGATGAACGCCGCAGCGCTGCCGGCGAGCACCTGACCTCGGATGCCCTGGCCGAGAGGGCCCGTCAGGTCGGGCAGCTTGTAAACGCCGGCGGCGAAGATGACCGGCGTGGCCAGCAGGAAGCCGAACCGGACCGCCTGTTCGTGATTCAGCCCCCGGATCAGCCCGGCCACCATCGTGATGCCGGAGCGACTGATGCCGGCGAGCAACGCTGCGCTCTGGAAGACGCCGACAATCGTGGCATCTCGGAAGCTGAACCGTCGGGTGATCTCGATGTCGTTGGCCGGATCATGCTCGAGATCCGCGACCGCCGGTGGCTGCCCGTCCGGCAGTGGGGCAGGTTCGCCGGCCCGG
>DATCFU010000149.1:0-4732 GCA_036509315.1 Acidothermaceae bacterium | reverse complement strand
ATCGGGCAACGCCGACGCGTTGGTGTGGTCCGTGATGGCCTTGCTCAGCCTCGTGTTCGTGCTGGTGCCGTTCATCCCCGGCATTCGCTCGATCCCGAAACTGATCCCGATCCACCGGCTAATCTGGCGAAACTACTACCGCGACGTCGAGGGCCGGAGCGCGTAGGGCCGAGAACGTAGGGCCGAGAACGTAGCGCAGTGATACCCGCGTCATGGCTGCTTGCGCAACCGCTCGACTGGTTGCGACCGACCCAGTCGAGGGCTTGAGCCAGGCGACGCGCCCACAGGTGCGATGTCGAAGGTCACCTAGGTAGGGACCTTCGACCCCGCGGTCAGGTCGTGACGGGCGCCCATGCTGGACCGATCATCGCGTCGTGTTCCTGGGCGCGGGAGCTGGCCGTGAGTTCGGGCTGGGAGTCCCACGGCCGGTTAGTGCAGGAGCGACCGTCAAATAGGGTGAGCGATTTTGTGTTCGTCGAGGCGCATTCGTCATTGTCGATGCCGTTTAACGCCGCTCGTGCGGCGCTAGACGCGGCACTGGCTGATGGTGGCCTAATCGAGGAGTCGAGACGTGCTGCCGAGGAGGGCGCGTCGTTCTTGATGCGGGTAGGGCCCGGCGGATCGCGCGGATTAGCCAAACAGGTGTTGGTCGAGGTATTGCCCTTTGACTGGGTGGGGCGGAAGGGAGTAGTTCCGCTGCGCTGGCGACCCACCGGAACGGCTGGCCGGTTGTTCCCTTCGCTGGAAGCAAGCCTCACGATCTCCGAAGCCAGTGACAGCAGCAGTTTGGTGTCGATCGTGGCTTCGTATGAGCCCCCGTTGGATGGGGTCGGTGCCGGTCTTGACCGTATCGTGTTGTCCCGCGCCGCCGTCGCGACAATGACCGCGTTGCTGCGCGAGATCATCACCAAGCTGAACATCACCGCACGACTCCTCGCACCTGCGGCTCGCGGTTCCGGGGTCGCGACCGGCGTCGAAACTTCGCCTCCGGCGCCGGACGTTGCCGACTAAAGCGGGTGAGCGGTGCTGAGGCTCGCTGGCGCTCGTGATGGTGCGCTGGGGTGTATCAGTCGCGGCACCGACACCGCGGGTCCAAGCGCGAAGAGCGATCCGCGCCGTTAGGACGCCGCCCCGTCGGCTCGTTGCGTGTCACAAACGCGCACATCCGCTTTGAGGCGGCCACGCTCGCCCGCCTCTCCCGCGATGACGCGCATCGCGCAGGTTGTTGAAGGCTGTTGAACTGACACAACCAACGACGCAGCCGGGCGGGTCGAGGTCTGGCAGACCCGATCCGGGGTCGGGTGAGAGCCGCAATGGCATCCACCCGAAGACGCTCACGACCGAGGTCGGCCGGGTCGACGTGTGACCGGGATCGAACGGGCATGGCTATAGCGCGTTGCCTTCGTCGCAGGCTCTGGGGGCGGATGATCTGGCTATGCAGAAGTTTTCTCTGGAGGCGCTGGCGCGTGAGTTGTTGGGCCGCGCGGCGGCTGCGGGCGGTCAGCACACCGCGCAGACGGTCGTCGGCGGCCATGAGCGGGTGTTGCGTCAAACGGTCATCGCGATGCTCGGCGGTTCGGTTCTTGCTGAACACGAGAGCCCGGGTGAGGCGACTGTGTATGTGCTGGGTGGCAGGGTTCGGTTGTCCGCTGGCGATGCGTCGTGGATCGGTAGGGATGGTGATCTGCTGGTGATTCCCGATTCGCGTCACAGCTTGGAGGCATTGGAGGACTCTGCGGTGCTGCTCACTGTCGCGAAGGCGCCGTAGCGCGCAGACCCCGAGCCAGCGGGCTATCAGCGGCGGAGGCGAGCAGCCCGGGCGTCCGAAGTCTCGCAATCCTGTGGTGGGGGTTAGCGCGCAGGTGTACCGATTCCGCTGGCGCAGCTTGCCCCAGGTTCGGGTGTTTGCGGCCCGAGGCGGTACTTGGCGATGAACGCAACGAGCCGGGGGTCGGAGGCGTTGTCTAGCTTCAGTTGAGTTCCCCACGCTGATGCGACGACGGCGCTCGGCAAGCCGGGGTAGGGGAGACCGTGACGAAGCGTGTGCCGCGTACGACGGGGGGCGCAAGAGCGTCGGCTTGGATGGTGGCGACCTGTGCGGCGGGCAGGTTGGGTTGGTAGGTGATCCATACGGCGCCGTGTTCAAGGTCGTGGACGGCGTTTTCGTTCGGCACTGGTGTTGTGTACACACCGCAGGTCAGCCAATGCGGGCTGTGCGGGCCACCGACGGGCGGGTTCTGCGCGTACTTCACCGGGTGTGTGGTGTGGGTGCGCGACAGCCCGGTGAACGTTTGCACGCCTGCTATGGCGACCGCCGGTTTTGTCGTGTGACTCGACTTCATTGCCGCTGGGATTGCGATCGCCGCGACACCGCCAAGGACAACTGCAGCGACGCCTGCGTTTCGGGTCAGCTTCTTGCGATGCTCCTTTTGCTGCTCGGCGGCGCGCAGCTGCGCGATGTGTTCGCGTCGAGAGGTCTCGACCGCCCGACGGTGTTGCTTGTCGGTGGAGGTCATCAGTCGCCTTTCGTTGGGCGTTCGCGCATGGGTGAACGATCGAGGCCGTGCACTGGTGGTTGTCGGCGGTCACGTTGCGGTGGCCGAACCTACGGCATGGCGGTAGGTCAGCGTGACGGTCGCGGTGAGGCCGATGAGCCAGACCAGGGCAATGAGGAGCGGCAGCGTTTCGTCGAAGCAAAGGGTCAGCGCCGCGTCGAGCAGAACACGCGATCAACTGGTGCGTCGATGCGCTCCGGGTACGTCGGGCCGTTGGTGACCGACATGTCGTCATTGCCGCCGCGCGGACCTCCCATCCCTCGCACCATCAAGAGCATCGCCAGTGGGCAGACGATCAGCAGCAGGGGAAAGCCCATCGCAATCGCGTCCTTTCACTTCGTCGCTGCGGGTGTACCGGTGTCGCGCAGCAGGTTGCGCCGACGGGTGTAATCGTCCTCTCCGATCTCGCCACGAGCGAACCTGCCGGCGAGAACCTCCTCGGCGGACTGCGCCCGCGCCGCGTGCGTGTGGCCGGCAGTGGCGCGTGTGCTGAGCAGCAGCCACACAGCGAGTGCGACGAGTGCGCCGACGAACACCAGCATCATCAAGCTCATCGCGATCCAGCTACCGGCGCCCGCGTTGCCGTGGTCCCACCACATCATCGGAATTCACTCCTCCAGGGGCCGTCCCGGACAATGTCCCGACGTCACGTTCCGACCCTGTGCCCCAGGTACCTAGTTGGGGTAGCGAGCAACGTCCCGGTCCGCCGGGCCTTGCGACCCGTTGGCGCTACGCCGGCCCGGGCCTCCCGCTGAGCCGGCGCGTAGGAGGTTGGCTGTGTCATGCCGACGCGGTTGCGTGGCCGCTGCGGTCGGCGTGCCCGTCCTGGTCGAGTGGGACCAAGGTCGCATTGGCTCAAGGCCGAAGGCCACTACGGGGGACAGGTGACCCTGGCCAGGCTGGTGGAGGGCCGCCGGGGATGCGAAACGAGCGCGAGAGGACCTGCGCCATGGTCGCAATACCGACGGCCACCACCCAACTGAGCGCGTCCCGATGCGTTCAGTTGGCCACGAACACTCGACGGATCGGCAACGGCTCAGCTACGTCCGAATGAGGTAGGAACGATGACACTGATCGCTCATCCACCGGTCGCCGAACAACCTAAGCCGCCGCGCAGATCCCCTCGACGAGCTGTCGTCCTCGCGGCACTCGTGGCGCTAGCGGCTGGCGGACTGGGTCTCGGCCTTGGCGTCGGCCTGAGTGGTAACTCCTCGACCGCCTCGTCCGGAACGATCAGCAACATCCCGTCCGGTTCGATGCACTCCTACTACCAGTCCGTGATGGGCCGCTACAACCTCGGATCTATGGGCGGCGGCATGATGGGCGGCCCTTCCAACTACGGCTGGATGATGGGCCAACAGGGATACGGCTGGATGATGGGCGGCACCGCGATCCCGGGTTGGATGACGGGTGGATCCCTGCCCGGCTTCATGATGGGCGGCAACACCGACGTGGGCAATGTCATGGGCAAGCTATTCGCCGACGCTCCTGGCGCCCGAGTCAGTCCGGCCGACGCCGCGATGCTCGGCAGCCAGATGCCATCCGGCGCAGTCATTGACCGCGCGGCGAATCGCCTAACCTTCACCGGGAAGACGGTTCACTACGCCGCGATCGCCAGCCCGACCGGTGGGCCTGACGAGACCTTCCGTGTGGCGGGGCTTGTCAATCCTACGATCGTCGTGCCTAACGGCGCTCGGGTGACGATCGACGTCATCAATTCCGACCCGGACACGTCCCACGGGCTGGTCGTCACCTCGGCGCAAGCACCCTTCTCCTCGATGCCCATGATCAGCGCCCCACCGGCTTTCTTGGGAGCGGCCGTGTGGTTCCTCGGGAACCCCACCTCGGCCGGCATGCATGAAGCGACGCTCAGCTTTGCGGCCAGCGAGTCCGGTACCTACAGCTATCTGTGCGCCGTCCCGGGGCATGCCCAGAAGGGCATGGTTGGGACGTTCGTCGTGCAGTAGCCAGGGTCGTGCCACCCAATCCCGTGGGGTAACGTCGAAAACCGTCCGAGCGAACAGTCAAGGGCACCTGCTAGTGTCGCGTGAATGAAATAGCTTTACCTCGCGGTAGCCTGTGTTCATGTCGTTGACTGTTGTCGTGCAGATGCCAGCTGAGGATCGTGCCGAGCTGACCCGGTGGACCCGAATGTCGTCGTTGCAGGCGGGCCTCGC
>DATCFU010000148.1:0-24121 GCA_036509315.1 Acidothermaceae bacterium | reverse complement strand
GCGAGGCCCGCCTGCAACGACGACATTCGGGTCCACCGGGTCAGCTCGGCACGATCCTCAGCTGGCATCTGCACGACAACAGTCAACGACATGAACACAGGCTACCGCGAGGTAAAGCTATTTCATTCACGCGACACTAGGTCGGAGGATCGACAAGGTCGACCGGTCGTCGGCAGCGGGGCGACCGGCAATGGAGACCCGAAGAACATGCTGCCGGGTGTGTTGACCCACGGAACAGCACCCGTCTCATCGACTGGTACGACGGACGGCGGCGCCGGCGAAGGAGCAGTCGTCGGCGTCGATGCGGCGACGGGGGCCGACGCCACTGGCGATGACCCGACCGACTGTGCAGGAGTCGACGACGCCACGCTCGAACCCGTTGCGTTCTGCGCCGGCTGGCCAGGCGCCGCGCAGCCCGAGATCGCGACAACCAGACCTGCTACGGCCGCTGTCCTAACCCGCCGCAGCCCATGCATGCGATCAGGGACGCCGACCCGACGCCGTCGGTTGCATTTTGCTTCCCGAGTGCAGGAGTTGGGGTGATTCGGGGCCGGTTCGATGCAACCTGGCCGGGGCAGTCATGCGTCTAGCTACGGTCAGGCCCGCTCACGCCGCGCGCGTCGGTCCCGACCTCGGCACGCAACGCCGGTTAGCCTCAAAACCACACCAGACATCAGGAGAACCCCGACCGTGTCCGATCTGAGCGTCCTGCCCCCGGAGCTCAATCCGCGTGGCCCCGGGCGTCCGGTCAAACCGACCAAATCGGGCAATCTACGTACCGGCTGGCGCAGCCCGCTCGGGATCACCGCAGCGGCGCTCGCGGTCTGCGTGCTTGCTGCAAGCGGGTTGCTCTACACCCGCTACCTGCATTACGACCACAACCTGAAGAAGACAACGGGCGTGATCAAGCCGGGTGGCGCGACCGCAGCCGACGGCGCCGAGAACGTCCTGCTCGTTGGGTCCGACAGCCGCGCCGGCACAGACCAGTTCGCCCAAGCTCCGAAGGGCCAGGCACCCGTCGAAGGCCAGCGCTCCGACACGGTGATCGTGGCGCACCTGGCGAAGGGCAATAAGGCAGCCACGCTGGTATCGCTGCCTCGCGATTCGTGGGTGACGATCCCCGGTTACACCGACGCGAAGGGAGTTGCGCACCCCGCGCATCTCGACAAGCTCAACGCTGCGTTCTCCCTCGGCGGTGCGCCGCTGCTGGTGAGCACCGTGCAGCAGCTGACCGGCATTCACATCGACCACTACGTCGAGATCGACTTCGCCGGTTTCCAGAACATGGTGAACGCGCTTGGCGGCGTCGACATCTGCCTCTCACAGCCTGCACACGACGTCCAAACCGGATTGAACCTGACGGCCGGCCCGCATCACCTGAACGGCACGGTCGCGCTGGAGTTCGTCCGTCAGCGCTACGGCCTGCCGCTCGGCGACATTGACCGCATCAAGCGGCAGCAACAGTTCCTGGCGTCGATGATGCGCAAGGTCGAGAGCGCCGGCACGCTCGCGAATCCGCTGAAGCTGAACGACTTCCTTGACGCGCTGACGAAGTCGATCAGCGTCGACTCCGGCATGAGTGCAAGCGACCTCGCCAAGTTGGCCCTCAAGCTCAAGGGCCTGGGCACCGGCAATGTAGTACTGACGACGATGCCGCTGACCGGTTTCAGCACACAGCAGGGCGTCAGCGTCGACGACATCGATACGACGAAGTCGGCCGCGCTCTTCCACTCACTCGCCGTCGACGCACCTGTTGTTTTGCCGAGCGCTCCGCCAACTCCGGCGCCGGTTCCGCTGACCGTCGCCGTGAGCGCCGTCCACGTCGAGGTGTTTAACGGCGGTGGCCTCACCGGGCTCGCCGGCAAAGCGGCGTCCGATCTTCGCAAGCTCGGATTCTCACTCGTCGGGACGCCGGCAGATCGCATCACCGGCGCGAGCGCGAGCGTCATTCAGTACGGACCCACGCAGGCCGAAGCGGCTCGGACCTTGCAGGCCGCCGTTCCCGGCTCGACGTTGCAGGCGAACCCGCAGCTGAACACGACGCTGCAACTCATCGTCGGCAAGTCGTACAACGGCGCGCAGGCTCCCGGTCCGAACGGCGTGGTGGCGCCGGTCGCGACCCCCACTGAAGACGCTCTCGCGGAAACGACCGCTGCCAACGCATCGTGCACGGCCTGACCGGGAACGAAAGGACCGCAACTCCCGGGAACCAACCGTTGATATCGAACCGTTACCATGTGAGCGCGGTCGGGCCGCGCTGAAGACTGCACGCCCTGACACGACCGACCTACCAGGAGAATCCGCACCCTATGGCTCCGCGTTTAGGCCGCCCCAAGGTGCTCGACCCCGCGGGCGAGCAGGCTGCTTATGAGCACGCCCAGCGTCGGATGCGGATTATTGGCCGCCTGATCGTGGGGATCTTCGCGCTGATCGTTCTTGCCGGCGCCATCGGCGGAGTCGCTTACCAGGAGATCTTCAGCAAGGTCGACTACGGCAAGCCGCTGGCCACCGTGCTGCCAGCAGCCAATCGACCTGCCCCTGCCGTCGCGAAGCCGAACCCGACAACCGGGGCGGCGGCGCCAACCGGAACGGCGAAGAACATTTTGATCCTGGGCGTCGACAACCGGCTAGGCGAGAACTCGCAGTTCCAAGTGAAAGGCGCGACCGCACAGACTGAGAACCTCTCCGACACGGCAATCCTGGCTCACCTGTCGGCTAACGGGAACTCGGTCACGCTGGTCAGCATCCCGCGTGACTCGGTTGTCCAGATCCCCTCGTGCGAGAAGGTCGACAACGACGGCAACCCGATCCTCACGTCGACGGGCCAAAAGCAATACAGCAAGCCGACGAAGGCGCTGTTCAACCAGGCGATCGAGCTCGGCGGCCCGTACTGCTCAGCGCAGACGCTTGAGAGCCTCACCGGCGTGCGTATCGACAACTTCCTCGAGATCGACTTCACGGGCGTCGTCAAGATGTCGCAGGCGATCGGCGGCGTGCCGCTGAACATCTGCGAGCCGATCCACGATTCGAACACCGGGCTGAACCTGCCCGCTGGTCCGGTGAATCTCATCGGTAATCAGGCGCTGGCCTTCGTGCGCGCGCGCTACGGGCTGACCGGCGGCGATGACTTGCATCGCATCCAGCGCCAGCAGCAGTTCATGGCGTCGATGGTGCGCAAGGCGTTGTCGAGCGCCAGCTTCTTCAACCCGACGACGATGTACAGCTTCTACTCCGCGGTCGCAGGCTCGCTTAGCACGGACATGACGAGCAGCCAGCTGCTTTCGCTCGGCCTGAAGTACCGGCACATCAACACAGCGAACATCATCTTCACGACGGTGCCGACGTACCCAGCGCCGAAGGGTGACCCGTTCTACGAGCACCTGTACTGGAGCGAGGACGAAGCGAACGCACTGTTCTCCGACATCCACGACGACATTCCGATTCCGGTCGGCTCCGGTACGAACGTCGGCAGCATCACGTTGCCACGCTCGGCGATTACGGTCGAGGTGTTGAACGGGACGTCGACTGATGGGCTCGCTCGACAAGTGCGCGACCAACTGACGACGGCCGGCTTCGACGTCGTGTCTATCGGCACGGCGACCAATTCTCCGGTCGCCAAGACGACCGTGAGCTACGTGGCCAGCCACACGACGTCGATGCAGACGCTGGCCAGCGCGCTAAACAAGCCGCCTCAGGAAGTACTCGCTTCTAGCGCCGGGGCGAATATTGTGCTGACGCTGGGCGCTGACTGGGCCGGCGTCTCAACCGCACCGGCATCGTCAAGTCCGCCGGCAAGCGCGTCGCCGTCCGCCATCCCTGGGGTCAAGGCAACGAGCGCGACCACGAACAACTGCGTCCAGGGCTAACCAAGCGCGCCACCCAACCCAGCGCGCGCTAGAGCTTCTTGGTCTCGCGCTCGCGTGATCGAAGGATCGCCTCGCGGCGCGCCAATCGGGTGCCACGTCGTATCTCGGCCTCGCGAAAACGCCGACGGTCCTCGTCGTTCTCCGGCATCACCGGCGGCACAGTGCGCGGCCGCTCGTCATCATCAATGGCGACGAACACCAAGTACGCCGACGCCACATGGCGACCATCGTCGCCGGCTTCGTCCCACGGCTGTGCCGTCACGCGTACACCGACCTCACATGACGTGCGCCCTGTCCAGTTGATCTGGGCATCACACGTCACGATGTCGCCGACATGCACCGGAACGACGAACTGCAGTTCGTCGACGACGGCGGTCACAGCCCGACCACCACTGTGGCGCGACGCCACGACGCCGGCAGCCTCATCGACGAGGCGCATGATCGCACCACCGTGCACATTGCCCTGCAGGTTGGCGTCGAGCGCGTCGACAATGCGACTGAGCCTGATCCGCGACGCGCTCGTCGGCATGCCTCTCGGTTGGTCGAGATGCCGGTGGTCGTCGTTCACCCGGTGATCATCGCACGCGCGCGCAGCGGCCAAAAACGGCCCAGCGTTACTTGTTGCGCTGGAGCAGCGTCAGCATGTCGTCCGCGTGCTCCTCTTCCTCGGCGAGGATCTCCTCGAAGATCCGGCGGGTGGTCGGATCCTTATGGCCCAGCCAGGCGATCGCCTCGGTGTAAGCCTGGATGACGACCCGCTCGGCGATGAGGTCTTCCTTGATCATCTCGACCAGGTCTTCAGGCGTGTTGTACTCGGTCTGCGCCCGCGCCATCAATGTGTTGGGATCCATGTCAGGGGTACCGCCGAGCTGATTGATGCGTTCGGCGAGCCGGTCGGCATGAACTTGCTCCTCGCCGGCGTGCTCGAGAAATTCCGCGGCTACCGGCTCCGCGTTGAGACCCTTAGCGCCGAAGTAGTGCGCCTTGTACCGCAGCACGCACACAAGTTCGGTCGCCAGTGATGTGTTGAGGACCTCGATCACGCGCTTGACGTCGGCGCCGTACGCAGCCGTAACCGGGCCCTTGTCGATCTCCTTGCGCGCCTTGGCCCGCAGCGTTTTCACGTCCGATAGGAACGGGGTGGCCTCAGCCGGTGAAGCCGACGGCTTCTTCTGCGGTGGCATCTGGTTTCTCCTGTGTCGTCGACGATCTTTCGATCAAACTATCTTCTTACGCAGCTCGCGGGCGATGACCAGGCGCTGGATCTGGTTGGTGCCCTCGTAGATCTGAGTGATCTTCGCATCCCGCATCATGCGCTCGACCGGGTAGTCCTTCACGTAGCCGTAGCCGCCGAACAGCTGCACGGCATCGGTCGTCACGTCCATCGCGACGTCGGACGCGAAGCACTTCGCGGCTGCACCGAAATAGCTGAGGTCCGCGGCGTCAGATTCCGACTTGGAGGCGGCCGAGTAGGTCAACGCCCGCGCCGCCTCGATCCTCATCGCCATGTCGGCGAGCATGAACTGGACGCCTTGGAATTCGCCGACGGGCGCACCGAATTGCTCGCGTTGCGCGGTGTACTCGATCGCGGCGTCGAGCGCTCCTTGCGCGATGCCGACTGCCTGGGCCGCAATCGTGACTCGGGTGTGGTCGAGGGTGCGAAGCGCGATGCGCAGCCCGGTACCCTCGTCACCGATCAGCCGCCATGACGGAATCCGGCAACTGTCGAAATACATCTCACGTGTCGGCGAACCCTTGATGCCGAGCTTGCGCTCCGGTGCGCCGAATGTTAGACCCGCGTCGGCCTTCTCGACGACGAACGCGGAAATTCCACGACCCCCAGCGTTCGGGTCGGTCACCGCGAAAACCGTGTAGTACAAGGATTCTCCGGCACCACTGATCCACCGCTTCGTCCCGTTGAGCACCCAGTCATCGCCGTCCCGCTGCGCCCTCGTCGTCATCGAGGCGGCATCGCTCCCGGCGTCCGGCTCACTCAACGCGTACGAGAACATCGCTTCGCCTCGGGCAACCGGCGGTAGGTACTCGTCGCGCAATCGCTGTGAGCCCACGGTGAGCAATGGCAAGGTTCCCAGCTTGTTCACAGCCGGGATTAACGCCGACGATGCGCACGCGCGGGCAACCTCTTCAACAACGATTGCGGTGGCGAGAGCGTCCGCGCCCGCACCGCCGTAACTCTCCGGAATGTGAGGTGCGTTGAAGCCTGACTGCGCCAACGCGGCGTGCACGTCCCACGGAAACGCAGCCGTCGCGTCGATTTCGGCGGCTCTCGGCGCGATGCGCGCGTCGGCCAGCGCCCGCACGCTGGCCCGCAATTCGCGGTACTCAGCAGGCAAAGCAAAAATATCGAATGCGGGGCCGCCGCCAGGTGCCGTCATTGGACCGATCGTAGGCCCGAACTGCCCCCGACACCTGCGTTAACATCGTGGGACTCCCACCGCATCGAAAGGGACCCTGTGGCTTTGCGACTCAGCGTTATCGGTACCGGATATCTCGGTGCGACACACGCAGCGTGTATGGCCGAACTGGGTTACGAGGTCATCGGCTACGACGTCGACGAGGCCAAGATCGAGCTGCTGCGCGCCGGGAAGGTGCCCTTCTTCGAGCCAGGCCTGCCCGAACTCTTGACCAAGCAGGTCGAGTCGGGTCGGCTGCGGTTCACCACTGACATCGCCGAGGTCGCCGCGTTCGGTGATGTCCACTTCGTGTGTGTCGGCACCCCGCAGATGAAGGACAACTTCGCCGCCGACCTGCGCTACGTCCACGCGGCCGTCGACTCATTAGCCCCGCTGCTGACGCGCGAGTGCCTCGTCGTCGGCAAGTCAACGGTGCCCTCGGGCACCGCGGCGACCCTGGCCGCTCGCATCGCCGAGCTCGCGCCGGGCGGCGATGCGGTCGAGCTCGCCTGGAACCCGGAGTTCCTGCGCGAGGGCTTCGCGGTCAAGGACACGTTGACCCCTGAGCGGCTGGTCATTGGCGTCGAATCAGAGCACGCGGAGAAGGTGCTCCGCGAAGTCTGGGCGCCGCTGACCAACAGCGGCATCCCGCTGATCGTCACCGACTTCGCCACCGCCGAACTGGTGAAGGTGGCCGCCAACTCCTTCCTGGCTACCAAGATCTCCTTCATCAACGCCATGGCCGAGATCTGCGAGACCACGGGCGCCGACGTGACCCAACTCGCCGCGGCACTTGCGCTCGACACCCGGATCGGCGGCCGCTTCCTGCACGCCGGGCTCGGGTTCGGCGGCGGCTGCCTGCCCAAAGACATCCGCGCGTTCATGGCCCGAGCTGAGGAGCTCGGCGTCGACCAGGCGGTCGGGTTCCTGCGCGAGGTCGACGCGATCAACCAGCGTCGCCGGGCTCGCATGGTCGACCTCGCCCGCGAGCAAGTCGGCGGCGACTTCGCCGGCAAGCGCATCGGCGTCCTCGGCGCGGCCTTCAAGCCGAACAGCGACGACGTCCGCGACTCCCCCGCCCTCGACGTCGCGGCCACAGTTCAGCGGGACGGCGGGGCGGTCACGGTGTTCGACCCGCAAGCGATGGTGAATGCGAAGGTCAAGTACCCGCAGTTGAGTTACGCCGAGTCGGCCGTCGAGGCCTGCACCGGCGCGGACGTCGTGCTGCACCTGACCGAATGGCAGGAGTTCCGCGACCTCGAGCCCGCAACGCTGTCGGCCGTCGTCGCCGGCCGGCACATCGTCGACGGTCGCAATGCCCTCGACCCCGCCCGCTGGCGCGACGCGGGCTGGACCTACCGCGCACTCGGGCGGCCATCCTCGTGACAGCCGCGTCGAGCCATCCGGCTTACCATGACCCTGCCGTGATCGAGCGGGTGCTGGCCGACAGCTCTGTGTGGGCGGTTGTCGGCCTTGGGAACGATCCGACCCACGCGGCGTACAGCGTCGCGAAGTTCCTCCAGGCCCACGGCAAGCGAATCGTGCCGGTTCACCCGCGGGCGGCGGAGGTTCTCGGCGAGCAGGGCTACCGCACGCTGGCCGAGATCCCGTTCCCGGTCGACGTCGTCGACATCTTCCGCCGCTCAGACCAGGCCGGGCGATCCGTCGATGAAGCCATCGCGATCGAAGCCGCAGCGGTCTGGATGCAGCTGGGCGTGATCGACGCGCAAGCAGCCGAGCGTGCGGGAAAGGCCGGCCTCGACGTCGTGATGGACACCTGCCCGAAGATCGAGTGGCCGCTGCACGGACCGCGACCTGAGGCGGCCTCATGACATCGCAAACAGGGGTACAGCGGCGCGTTTATCGTGCCGATGAACGGCCGTGACGTGGTTCTCGTGGATCACCGCATCCACTTCCAGTGCCGCCGCCGCGCGTGTGGATGCCGCGCGGGTAGCCACTTCCGCTCACGACGCCGCAGCGATCCGCGCCGAGCTTGCCGCCCGTCAGCCCGCATCCCACGCCCCGCGCGTGCTGCTGAGCTTCGACGAAGCCGTCGAGCTGGTGTGCCGCGCCACGGGCTGGCCCGTCGGGCACGTCTGGGTACGCGGCCAAGAAGGCTGGAAATCATCCGGCGCGTGGCACGACAACGGCCCACAGTTCGCCGATCTCAAAGCTTCGACGGCGGTCACCGACCTCGGATCCGGGCGCGGCATCGTCGCCGCCGTACTGCACCTGGAAGCCTGTCGATTCATGGCCGACCTGTCGGGCCTTGGTTCGACGGTTCGCCACCAGAACGCGGTTGATGCAGGGCTTGTTGCGGTGGTCGGCGTCCCGTTGCGGCGCAGCGAAAAGATCGAGGCGGTGTTCGAGTTCATCACGACGGCTGCCGTCGAGCCCGATAACGATTTGTCTGACGCCTTGCTCGCGGTGGCCGCGCGGTCGCGACGCAGCCTCCCGACGACCAAGATCCCTGCTGCGCGCCGGAAGGTCTCCCTCGCCGTCGAGCATCCGGTCGACCTCGTCGGCTGATCCGTCAGCTCCCCCGCGAGTCAGTTTCCGGAGACCAACCGCTGCAGCGCGGCGTCCTTCGTCTTGACCTGCTCCGCGAGATCGCTCTGAAACGCCGCGATCCGGTCTCGCAACGCTTCATCCGTCGCGCCGAGAATGCGGACAGCGAGCAGCCCGGCATTGCGAGCCGCTCCGACTCCGACCGTCGCCACGGGCACGCCCGCGGGCATTTGCACGATCGAGAGCAGCGAGTCGAGTCCGTCGAGTTGCTTCAGCGGAACCGGGACGCCGATCACCGGCAGCGCAGTAACGGCGGCCAGCACGCCCGGTAGGTGGGCCGCGCCACCCGCTCCGGCGATGATGACCTGCAAGCCGCGAGCCGCTGCCGTCTCGCCGTACTCGAGCGTGGCGTGCGGCATCCGGTGCGCGGACGAGACCTTCACCTCATAGCCGATGTCGAACTCGGCCAGTGCCCGCGCCGCGGCTTCCATGATCGGCCAATCGGAGTCGCTGCCCATGACGATTCCGACGCGGGGCGAACTCATGCGGTGCTCCTCTGCAAGGGGACGGCGGTCGGGCGTCACCCTACCGATACCTCTCGCCGTCCAACTCTGCGCTGGTGTTTCTATGCGTCGGGGAGACCGAGTTCGCGCGCGATCAACATCCGCTGCACCTCGCTGGTGCCTTCGCCGATCTCAAGGATCTTCGAGTCGCGCCAGAACCGAGCCACCGGAGTCTCATTCATGAAGCCGTAGCCGCCGTGGATCTGGGTCGCCTCGCGGGCGTTGGTGACGGCGATCTCGGATGCGTAGAGCTTGGCCATAGCCGCGTGCTTCTTGAACGGCTTGCCGGCCAGCATCCGTGCGGCCGCGTCGTGATACGCGAGCCGCGCTGTATGCGCACGCACCGCCATATCGGCGATCTTGAATTGGATCGACTGGAACGCGCCGATCGCCGAACCGAACGCGCGCCGTTGCCCCGCGTACTTGATCGACTCGTCGACGCAGCCCTGAGCTAGCCCGACCGCTAGCGCGGCGATCGCGATACGGCCCTCGTCAAGAATCGACAGGAAGTTCGCGTAACCGCGGCCCCGATCACCGAGCAAATTGGCCTCCGGCACCGCGACGCCGGCCAGCGACACCTCCCTGGTGTCGGACGCGTGCCAGCCCACCTTCGAGTAGGGCGGCGCGATGCTCAGACCCACGCTTGGAACCGGCACCAGCAGCGACGAGATCTCCTTGCGACTGCCGGCTTCGCCGGTCACGGCGGTCACGGTGATCAGGCGGGTGATGTCGGTGCCGGCGTTGGTGATGAACGCCTTGGTCCCGTCGATGCGCCACGTGCCGTCGACAAGCGTGGCCCGGGTACGGGTGGCGCCGGCGTCGGTTCCGCCGTCCGGCTCGGTCAGGCCGAAAGCCGCGAGCGCGTCGCCGCTGGTCAGCTGTGGCAGCCACTCCTTGCGCTGTTCGTCGGTGCCGAACCGAAAGACTGGCATGGCGCCAAGTGACACGGCGGCCTCAAGCGTGATCGCCACCGACGAGTCGACCCGGGCTAGTTCCTCGATGGCCAGGCAAAGCGCGAAGTAATCACCGCCCATGCCGCCGTACTCCTGGGGGAACGGCAGCCCGAACAGCCCCATGCGGGCCATCGCCGCGACGATGTCGTACGGGAACGCGTGGTCCTCGTCCATCGCGGCCGCCCTGGGGGCCACGACCTGACGAGCAAAATCGGCGACCGTGGAACGCAGGGCCTGGTGTTCCTCGTCTAGGGGATAGTCGAACTCGGAGGCTCCGCTGCCACTCACCACAGATCCATCCTCTCGCGGCCGAAACGCCGGCGTGCCACAGCGCGGCCGGGGGGCCGGCCTGTCACAGCGCGGCCCGCACGAGCGTCTGGCGCAGGCGCTCCCCCTCAGCATGTTCCCATTTTCGGCCGATACGCTGATCGAGGCGCCAAATCGTGCGCCCCAATCGAGGTGGTGACGTGAGCGTCGTGCGGTCGCTTTACGCCCGCTTCGCGAAGCTCGGCCACGAGGTCGCCAAGTTCGGCGCCGTCGGCCTGGTTGCCTACGTCCTCGATACCGGCGCGTTCAACCTGCTGAAGTACGACGGCGGGCCGGTCTCGCACAAGGTGCTCACCGACAAGATCATCTCGACCTCGCTCGCGGCGACGTTCGCCTACTTCGCGAATCGACACTGGACCTGGAGAGCCCGCGCACGTACGGGCCTCGGCCGCGAGTACGTGCTGTTCTTCGTATTCAACGGCGTCGGGCTCGGTATTGCGCTCGCCTGCCTCGCGACGTCCCACTACGTCTTGGATCTTCGCAGTGGCCTCGCCGACAACGTCTCCGCGAACGTCATCGGCACGATCCTTGGAACCCTCTTCCGCTTCTGGTCCTATCGGCGCTGGGTGTTTCTGGAGGCCGAGGAGCCGCTGCGCTCCGAGGAAGCTGCATCAGCCGCCATCGTCTAGTGCATCCCGTTGTCGCCACCCTCAGCATTCCCGGGTGCGAGAAAGATCGCGAAGATCGGCGGCCGCGGCTGCGCCAACTCCAGCCGCCCGCCGTCCGCTGCCACGAGGTCTCGTGCGAGCGCGAGCCCGAGCCCGGTGCGACGTGCACCGCTAAACGATCGCTCGAAGATGTGCGGCACGAGCTCATCAGGGACACCGGGGCCCTCGTCGCGAACCTCAAGCACGACGTGCCCACTCGTCTCGCGGGTATGGACGGTCACCGTGCCGGCGCCATGCACGAGGGCATTGTCGATGAGCGTCGCGACGACCTGCGCTAGTCCGCCGGGGGTCGAGATCGCCATCAACCCGAGGCTGCCGTCGCGAACGAGTTCTCGGTGTGCGCGCCGAAACGCCGGATCCCACTCAACCGCTTGCTGGATCAGCACGGTGTCGACGGCGACCACGACCCCCGACTCTGAGCGCGCGCTGCGTTTGTGTTCAGCCAGCAGCGAGTCGACCACCGCAGCGAGTCGTTCGGCCTGTACCAGAGCGGCCGTTGCCTCCTCGCGGACCGCCGGCTCGGTCGACGTGGCGACGATTTCCTCGAGCCGGATCGACAACGCGGTGAGCGGGCTCCGCAACTGATGTGACGCGTCAGCGGCCAACGCGCGTTCGGCGCCGAGCAGCCGGCCAATCCGTTCGGCACTGCGGTCGAGAACCTCCGCCACCTTGTCGAGTTCGGGCACGCCGTAGCGGTGGTTGCGGGGTCGCGGGTCGCCCGCACCAAGTCGCTCGGCACCGATCGCAAGGTCTTCGAGCGGCCCACCGAGCCGCTTCGCTTGCCGCCGAGCGAGTTCGACCGCTGCCGCAAGCGACACGATGGCCAGCGCGGCAACGCCGACCCACACGGACGCCAGTTCGCTGTTGGTCGACGACGCTGACGCGATGACCGTGACCGCTTCGTCCTTTGTTCCGATCGCGCTGCCCCTGTCGACCGATCCGGTGATCGGCGTCCCGGTCGCCAGCGTGTGACCCTGTCGGGTGACGAAGACATAGCGGTCGTCGCCGGCGAACTGCTTCAGGATGCTCACGGTCGCCGCAGTTGCCGACGGAGAAGCATCAAGCGGGGTACCGGACGGCGGGGTGCTGGGGCTGGTATCCAACGCGGCGGCGATCTGAGTCGCCTCGCGGTTGATCCGCCTCTGTACTTCCTCGCGGATCAACTTGGTCGTGACAATGCCGAGCGGAATTCCCAGCAGGATCACCGAAACGACGGCAACGACCAGCGTGGAGACAAGCAGTCGCCTTCGCACCGTGGATCAGCCACGCTCGAAGCGGAACCCCAAGCCACGAATCGTCGTGATGAGCCGGGGTGACGCAGCATCGTCGCCAAGTTTGCGACGCAGCCACGACACGTGCATGTCGAGCGTCTTCGAGGACGCACCGCGGCTCATGCCCCACACGTCGCGCATCAACTGCTCGCGGGTCAGCACCTTGCCGGCGCCGAGCACGAGCGCGAGCAGCAGATCGAATTCCTTCGCGGTCAGGCTCAGTTCTTCGTCGCCGAGCCACGCGCGCCGCGACTCCGCATTGATACGCACGCCGTTGACGTCGGGCACCTCAGGAGCGCCGCGCCGCAGCAGTGCCCGTACGCGAGCCAGCAGCTCGGCGAGTCGGAACGGCTTTGTCACGTAGTCGTCAGCACCGGCGTCGAGCCCGACGACGAGGTCGACCTCCTCAGCGCGGGCGGTCAGAACGAGGACCGGTACCGAGCGGCCTTCGGCACGCATCCGTCGGCAGACCTCGAGGCCGTCCATCGTGGGGAGCCCGAGATCGAGCACCACGAGGTCGACTCCACCGCTGAGAACACGTTGGAGCACCGCGGTGCCTTCGCTCTTGACCTCGACCTCGTAGCCCTCACGACGCAGGGCCCGGGCGAGCGGGTCGGAAATCGAGACATCATCCTCGGCGAGCAAGACGGCAGTCATGAAGGAATCGTATGGGTCAGCGAGCTAAACCGGGGTGATCCCATGGCGCCTTCGCGAAAACGCCCGCTGCTTCGTGCTCGCGGCGGCCAGTCGGCGAATCAAATTAACCCTGAGATCCTCGGGCTCGACGACGTCGTCGACCACCAACTCGGCAGCCAACCGCATAATGTCGATGTCCGCCTCGTACTCGGCGCGCAGGCTAGCGACCACGGCCGCCCGCTCCTCGTCGTCGGCGATCGCGGCGAGCCGGTTGGCGTGCACGGCGTTGACCGCGGCGTCCGCTCCCATCACCGCGATCTTTGCTGTCGGCAGCGCAAGAGTCGCGTCTGGCTCGAATCCCGGACCAGCCATCGCGTACAGCCCCGCGCCGTATGCCTTCCGCACGACCACGCAGAACTTGGGCACGGTCGCCTCCGACACGGCGCTCACCATCTTCGCGCCGTGGCGGATGATGCCGGCCTTCTCGACGGCGGTGCCGACCATGAATCCCGGGACGTCAGCCAGAAAGATCAGCGGCACGTTGAACGCATCACACAGTTGGATGAACCGGGTCGCCTTGTCTGCGGAGTCAACGAACAACACGCCGCCCTTGTGCAGCGAATTGTTGGCGACGATGCCGACCGGCTTGCCCCCAAGTCGGGCCAGCCCGACCACGACCTCCCGCGCCCACAACTCATGGATTTCGAACAGGCTTCCGACATCGACCAAGCCGCGGATGAAGCGCCGCATGTCGAAGGCGACCCGCTCGCTAGTAGGGACAAGCGCGCGCAAGTCAACGGGTTCCGCGTCACGCGCCGGAATGCTCGGGGGCACGCCCTGCCAGTTCGAGGGCAGGAACGACAGGTAACGACGGACGCAGGCCAGCGCTTCGTTCTCGCTTTGCACGAGGACATGCCCGACGCCTGACTCTGTGCAGTGCATGCGAGCACCGCCCATGGCTTCGAGCGTGGTCTTCTCGCCGGTCACCATCTCGACCATGCGGTCGGAGCCGAGGTACATCGACGCGTTGCCCTCGACCATGATGACGATGTCGCAGAACGCCGGAACGTAGGCGCCGCCGGCCGCGCTCGGACCGAACAACGCGCAGACCTGCGGTATCGAGCCACTTGCTCGCACCTGCGTGTGAAAGAGGTGGCCCGCCCCTCGGCGTCCCGGGAACATCGCGACCTGATCGGTGATTCGCGCACCCGCCGAGTCGACGAGATAGACCATCGGAATGCCTACGTTGTAAGCGAATTCGGCGATGCGCAGCATCTTCTCGACACTGCGCGCACCCCAAGAACCGGCCTTCACCGTCGAGTCGTTCGCCAGCAACGCGATCGGACGACTGTCGATGGTTGCGGTGCCCGTGATGACTCCGTCAGCCGGCAGATCGGCGGCCAACGCATTCGCGAAAGCACCGTCCTCGACGAAGGACCCCGCGTCGACGAGCGCCCGCACGCGGTCGCGAGCGAACATCTTGCCCTTGGCTGCGTTCGCCTCGTGGTACTTTTTCGCGCCACCGGCCCCGATGCGCTCGCGTTGCTGCGCCGCGGTCGGCTCGTGCTGCTGGGTCGGCTCGGCCGCTACCTGTTCATCACTCACTCGCCGAATGTATCCACCTCCGCCAGCGAATCGCGCCTGGGACAGGATGAGCGGGTGTCCGAGTATCGCGATCCGCCCGGCGAGGCCCCGTGGGCGATGCCCATTGTGGTGCGGGCGGAGAAGGGTGCGGAGCCGACCGCGGCTGCCGTTGCCGAAGCGGCAGCGACGGCTGTGGTGCAACTGCTCGAGGATCGCCGAAGCGTCGACGGCGAATGGCATGACGAGGTTCAGCGCTGGCTCGACGGCCGGATCCGCAAGGTGGCCCGCCGTGCCCGAGGCTCGAAATGGGACGCGGCTGCCGCATTGCCGGGCGTCACTGTTGTCCATCACCGCGCCTCGGTTCGCGCGTTGGTGCCTGGACCGACCGACGCAGTGCCGCCGGAAATCGCCAAGCTCCAGGTCGCCGGCCTCGATCTCGAGCCAGGGACGCCATCGGCTGCCACCACAGGGGTTTTAGCGATCGCCGTCACACCGCACGTCACGATGAGCCCGCTGAAGGCAGCAGTACAGGTCGCGCACGCGGCGCAGTTGTCGCTTGCAGTGTTAGCTGGTCTCGAAGATTGGCGCGCGACGGGATTTGGCGTTCGCCTGATAAGGCCGGACGCCGATCACTGGGCGCAGTGGTCGTCGTCCGCTCGCGTCGTGGTGCGGGACGCAGGCTTCACCGAAGTCCCGCCCGATACGCAAACTGCGATTGCGCTATGGCACGGGTGACGCGCCGATCAGTTGGGGCGGTTGTGGTCACCGGTCGCGCCGTCGATCAACTCACGCAGGATGTCCATGTGGCCGGCGTGCCGCGCAGTCTCTTCGAGTTCGTGGATGAGCACCCACCGCATCGAAACCTGGTCACCCCACCACGCGGTGCCAAGCTCATCGAGCCCGATCTCGTCGATGGCCTGATCTGAGGCGCGCCAGGCCCGTTTGTAGAACTCGACGACGCCAGCGGTCGTCTCGTCCGGCGTGATGCGCAGATCTGCCTCGGGATCCTCCTCGTCAAACGGCAGCGGTTCGGTCTCGCGCCCGAAGGTCGTGCCGAACCAGCTGTACTCGACTGCGGCGAGGTGCTTCACGATTCCGAGAAGGCTCGTGCCCGACGGCGTCATCTGACGCCTCAGCTGGTCGTCGTCCAAGCCTTCGATCTTCCACAGGACGACATCGCGGTGGCGTTGGAGAGCAACGTGCAGGCTGGTCTTCTCGTCGCCGGTCAACGGAACTGGCTGGTACATCTAGGGTCCCTTCGATGCCTCGGTCTTCGAATGTCAGACGCGCACGGGTCAAGAGCACCGTAAACGTCTGACAGTTGCACGAACCGTTGGGTGATGATCGGCTCAGAGGTGGGCAGACTGGTCAGCATGGGACATCGACGCGCGCTCATCACCATTGTCGGCGGCAGCCTCGTGCTCGCCGCCTGCACGTCCAGCAAGCACGCGGCACCGGCAGCATCCGCGCCAGTTTCATCCGACGCGGCCGCGTCGTCCGCGGTGTCTTCCGCCGGGGCATCGGCGGCAGTTGCCTCGTCGCCCGCGCCAGTCTCCGCAGCTGCGTCTTCGCCCGTCGCCGCGAGCTCGACGGCTGCTTCTGCCTCCCCGAGCGCGACGACATCTCCTAGTGCGGCGCCGGCCGCGTTTCCGACCGGAGTCTGGCCGACGTACCACCACGACGTCGCACGCACCGGAAACGCCGGCAACGCCCCGGCAGTGAAGGGTCTGAAGGTTGCGGCGACGGCGGCTCTCGACGGCGCCATCTACGCGAGTCCGCTGGTGCTGCACGATGCCAAGGGCGACCTGATCATTGCGGCGACCGAGAACAACACGCTCTATGCGTTACGCAACAACGGCAGCATCGTGTGGTCGCGACACATCGGTACGCCGGTCAACGGCTCGAGCCTGCCGTGCGGCGACATCAATCCGACCGGCATCACCGGTACGCCTGTCTACGACCCTGGCACCGGGCTCGTGTTCGCGGTCGCGTTCCTGTCGGGCGACAAGCATGTGCTGGTCGCCGTCAACGCAGAGACGGGCACGCTGGCCTGGACACGACCGGTCGACCCGCCGGGCTCCAACGCGAACGTCGAGCAGGAACGCGGCGCCCTGTTGCTCAGTGGCGGCAAAGTGTGGGTTCCGTACGGCGGCCTCTATGGCGATTGCGGGCCTTATCACGGCTACCTCCTCGGTGCCGCGACCTCGGGCCAAGGCGCCGCAGCGATCTACCAAGTGCCGAGCTCGCGCGAGGCCGGGATCTGGACACCGGCCGGCCCGTCGGCTGACGCCGCAGGACATGTCTACGTGTCGGTCGGCAACAGTGCGCAGACCAATCCGAAGGCCACATATGACATGGGTGACTCCGTCATCGAACTGAGCGGGACGAGCGTCGTGTCGTTCTTCGCGCCCGCGACGTGGGCTAGCGATAACGCGCGTGACCTCGACCTGGGCACGACCGGCCCGGTGATTCTGCCGACCGGTCAAGTCTTCGTGGCCGGCAAGAACGGCAACGCGTACCTCATGAAGCAGGGGGCACTCGGCGGTCTCGGCGGCAAGGTCCCGAGCATCGCGGTATGCACGGCGTTCGGAGGAGCGGCGTACAGCAACGGCACGGTCTACGTTCCGTGCACGAACGGCCTGCAAGCAGTCCACGTCTCGGCGACTGCGATGACCGCCTCATGGCATGCATCGCCGTCCGGCTCACCGATCGTCGGTGGCGGCGTCGTACTGACGGTCGCTGCGTCGCCGGGCACGCTGTTTGCACTCGACCCCGCATCGGGCGCGACTAAAGCGCAGGTCGGCCTCGGCGACTCCACCACGCGGTTCGCAACGCCCGCATTGGCCGCGGATGGGTTCGCCTATATCGGCACCGAGCACGGAAAACTGGTCGTCGTTGCAACGTCGTAAGCCGCCGGCTGAAGGTTAGCTCACGGCCTGCTTGACGAGCGCAGCGATCCGCGCCTCGTCGGCTCGGGTCAACTTCTTCAGCGCGAAATCGGTCGGCCACACGTTGCCGTCATCGAGTTTCGCCTTGTCGCTGAAGCCAAAGGTTGCGTATCTCGTCCCGAACTTCTGCGCACTCCGGAAGAAGCAGAGGACGTTGCCGTCCTTGGTGTAGGCAGGCATGCCGTACCAGGTTCGTGGAACCAGGTCGGGCGCCGTCGCCTTCATGATGGCGTGGATTCGCTCGCCCATGATGCGATCGGATTCGGGCATCTCGGCAATCTTCGCGAGCACGTCCTTCTCGCCGTCCGCGCGCTGCCCTTCCGCCTTCAGTTCTTTGAGCCGCTCCTTCATCGCGGCTCGCTCTTCGGGCGTGAATCCCTTGCTCGGTTGGGCGGTGGCCTTCTTGGCCGGCTTCTTGGTGGCAGCCATTGCGTTGCTCCTTCGCGGTAAAGACCAGGCGTGAACGTACCCGATCATCCACGCATCGACGCGCAGCCCAGGGAGTGGGCGACTTTCAGTGTCGCAAGCGCCGGGATCAGCTGTGTCTATGCACAAGCACCGGATGCGTAGCGACATGCGTTGTTCCTTTCAGCTGCGACATGATCAGGCTGTGCAGATCGAGGTTGTGACCGGCGACATTGTTCAGGCACAGGTCGAGGTGCTTGTCACTGCAGCAAACGCCGCACTCGTTGGCGGTGGCGGCGTGGACGGCGCGATTCATCGTGCCGCCGGACCCAAACTGCTGCAGGCGTTGCGGTCGCTCGCCCCGTGCCAAATCGGCGGAGCGGTCATCACCCCTGCCTTTCGAATCCCGCCTCCCGTCCGCTTCGTCGTCCATGCAGTCGGTCCGAGATACGGCCGAGATGAACCCGCAGCCGAACTGCTAGCCGGCGCATACAGGCAGAGCCTCGCGAGATGCGACGAAGTCGGCGCGACGAGCGTTGCGTTCCCCGCCGTCTCAACAGGCGTGTACGGCTACCCGCTGGCTGATGCATGCCGAATCAGTGTGGAGGCGTTGAAGGCAACACGGACTCAAGTCGAGCGGTGCGTACTCGTCGCCTTCGACGCCGCGACACAGAGGTTGTGGGAACGAGCACTTACACACTGAGGTTCCGCACACGAGGTCGGTCCGCTCGCCGTCCGCGCCGTGACGTATGACCGGCAGTTCTCGCCGAGGCGGCATCGGGAGAATGCTCGCCATCGAGACCGTCTCCGCGTCATGCACGCCACCCATGCAGTGCTGGTCGCCATACGGGAGCACGATGACGTCGCCGCCGATCGCGCAGTGCCTGTCAAAGGAACGGCAATCCCCCCTGTTCATGGATGTTCACACGATGGGCGGTCCACTGGCCGCGGCGGACGTCGCGGGCGCGATCTCCCCGATCTCCGAAGGCCACTGACCCCGTCAGACGCAGCCGTATGGATCTAGCCGTCGTGGGCGTTCGCGTTGGCGATGATCGCATCGTGGACGTACTGCGCGAGCCCAGGAGCGACGGCGTCGTAAGTAGCACGAAAGCGTTCGTCAGCGATGTACATCTCCGCGAGGTTGCGCTGCATCGCGTGGCTGCAGTCGTAGAACCAACGGCTGATGAATCGCCGGTTGTCTTCAGCTAACGCCATGGCCCGCTCGCTTGTTGCACCGACACCGGCGGTCATCGCCTCCGCATACGCGCGCAACGCGACGTCCGACTGCGTCTTCATTTCTAGCCAGTCGTCCTTCGTGTACCTCCCGGCACGGCGTTGGGACTCACGCCAAGCATCGGTGTCGCCCCACCGCTCTTCCGCTTCGGCAGCCCACTCACCGCCAACCTTGTCCGTCCCGAAGACCTCGAACTGCTCCTCGGGGGTGAGTGCCATTCCCATCGTGCGGGCCTCCAATTCCTTCTCGAGTGCGCGCAGCAACGCCTGGTCTCGGTCGACGCGGGCACGCAGCATGCGGTGCTGATTGCGTAGGTGGGCTTCGATGTCGGACCTCGGATCAGCAAGCATCGATGCAATCGCGTCGAGCCCGAAGTCCAACTCTCTGTACACCAGGATCTCGCGTAACCGATCAAGGTCTTCCCGGCTGTACCGGCGATGGCCGCCCACGGTTCGGCCGCTCGGATTCAGCAATCCGATCTCGTCGTAGTGATGCAGCGTTCGTACCGTCACCCTGGCGAGCGCGGCCAGCTCGCCGATCGTGTATCCGTCGTCGGTCATGACACCACTGTGCAACCTCACGTCGCGTGAGGTGCAAGCGGAAGGTCAGTTGACGATGGAGGTGGCGCGCGCTGTCGGAATGCCAGCGATCGCGAAGTGGGCCGTGACGGTGCTGCCTTGGGGTGCGCCGCCTGCGGGATCCCCTTCGTCGTATGACCGCGCACCGAGGTCATAGCGGATCGTGCCGTGTGCAGGAACGACCTGGGGTGATTGCGGGCACGACAGGGCGCCGCCTCCTCCTTGCAGCGCCGAGCCGACGGCCGTGGAATTGTCGATGTCGAGCGCGTAGTCGGGGCACGGAGACATCACGATCGGTACTGCGGTTGTGTTTTGGAGTTGCACCACTGCGCTACCCAGGGTGTGGCCGTCGGTGGTTGCGGGCAACGTCAACGTGGCGTGCAGGCCGGCCCACTCCGGCGGTGGCGTCAACGTCGCATCGGTGGGACCACCTGGCACACCTGGTACGAGGACGGCGGTGGAGTGCCCTTGGCACGGCGGTGCGGGTCCGGTCAATGGAACGACGATTTGGTTCGACGAGCCACTGGCGGGTTGGCTCGGGTCGGCGTCGAGAGCGATGACAACCGAGGCCGCCTTCGCGCCGCACCACGAACCGCGCCACGTGAATCCCCAGCCGACACTGCCAAGCGCCAGCGGCACGTCGGTCCGCTGGTTGAGCGCTGGGTTGACCGTCGTGACTGTCGCGTCGACCGGTATGGCGAGTTCGTTACCACCGCCGTCGAGCAGTTCCGTCGACCACGTGGAGATGTGCAATGAGCAGTGCGCGCCGACCAACTCAACGACCCCAGCCACACCCGAAGCGATCGGGCGAGTCTCTGCAATAGCGGTGACGTCAGCTGGCACACACGGCGCCTGCACCGGCGCTGGCCCTGGGCCGGCGGCAAAGTCCAACACCGGAGCCGCGACCCGAAATGCGCTATCGGGAATCGTCGAGGTGGTCGCCGAGGTCGTCGGGGAGCTCGGCGGCGAGGTAGGCGGCGAACTCGACGCCGGGGCGGACACCCCTGACAGTCGATCAGCCGTCGCGCCGGAACGCCGCGCCTCCGACGCGCACGCGGCCAGCGCCACTAGCACTGCTAGCAGCGCAACAAGCTTGGTCTTCACGACGCTCAGACGACGCGCCGCCGATACAGGTTCCACGGAACCAGTCTGTACGCGGGAGCGTCACATGGATCAGTCTCGGCGGGACAAGGAGCATCGATGGTCGGCAGACGCGGTGCGGGATTGATAGTCGCACTGATCGCGATCGGTGCGGTGAGCTGCGCGAGCGCCACACCTGACCAGCTTCAAGCACGCGCTCCGATAAGCAGCGAATTGCAAAGCACACAACCATCGGTCAGTGGCCCGCCAGCTAGCTCACCACCGCAGGCACTTCCGGAATCCTTGAGAGCTGCCTGCGGGCAACCGGGCGCGCAAGCGGTACTCACCGCCGTCCCGATCACTGTCCTGAAAGCTCAGTGCGACCTGACTGGCGTTGTCGTGCACTGGGGCGAGACCGGCGTCACAGTGCCTCTCGAAGGTGGAGTGCACGGCGACTGGGACGGCATCTCCAGTTCCTTCGAGTTCGGCGCAGACGTCGACCCGGCTACGGGAGACGTCACGTTCAATGGCTCAGGGTCATGACTGCGGTGGTAGGACGCAGAACTCACGGCCATCGGGGTCGGCCATCAGCACCGGGCCGACCTCGCGCTGCCCGACGTCCGCTCGAGTTGCTCCGAGTGACACGAGGCGGTCGACTTCCGCTTGCTGATCACCGTCGGCGGGTGGGGCGAGGTCGAAATGCAGCCGGTCCTTGCCGTTCTTCGGCATCTTTGGCTGACCGCCCCAGGTGATCTTGGGGCCGCCACGCGGCGAGCGAATGGCGGTCTCTTGGTCCTGGTCCCAGACCAACGGCCAGCCGAGTGCTTTGCTCCAGAAGTAGCCGACCTCCTGGGAACCGATACAGGAGACCGCACCGATGAATCCGCACTCAGCGAGGAACTTGTTACCTGCCTCGATCACGCAGAACTCATTGCCTTCGGGATCGGCAAGCACCACATGGCCCTCGTCGGGCCGTTGCCCTATGTCGATGTGACGTGCGCCGAACCGCAGCGATGTCTCGACGATCTCCTGCTGCGGCTGGAGGTTGCTGGTCAGATCGAAGTGCATGTAGTTCTGCGCGGTCTTCTGCTCCTCGGTTGGAAGAAATCGGAGCCGGAACCCGGTGTCATCAGTGGGGACGAGCTCGGCGCCTTCTTTGGCATCGTCCGCCATCTCCCATCCCAAGACGCCACCCCAGAAGCGCGCAACGAGCAGCGGTTCGTTCGCGTCAAAGGAGAGCGCAACGAGCTGAGCGCTCATACAGATCTCCGATGGGCCGATACAGCTTGTCCCCCAGCTCATTACTTATCACTATGTCCTCCAGGGATGCGGAGGTTTTATGGCCGATCAGGCCGGCCTAGTGCTGTTGGTGCGCGGCGAAGCGGGTCTCACGATCGACGCCCGACTCCGGGCCACCGCAGTGACCTTAACTGCAGGCTGATCGCCGATCCGTCAGGTGGCGTGGTCCGCAATGGTCGGCGGTCGCAGCAGGGCGCGGGCAGCGCGGATGCAGAAGTAGACGGTCGCCGGCAATGCGACCAGGGCACCGCTAAGTGGGAAGCCGACGCCGGGGGTGCCCGTCTGAATGGCTTGGTCGCCGGAAACGATCGCGAGGCCCGCGGTGCCAGCGGCGAACGCGGCCGCGCCGAGCGCGTCGACCAGGCCGGCAGGAAGCAGCCGCGGCGACTCAGCGCGTCGGCGCCAGGCACGGTAGCCGAGCAGCAGCACAAGGCCGACCACCCCGGCAATGACTCGCAGCACCACGGCGTCGTCCGCTACCTCATGGACCGAAGGTCCGGAGCCCTGGCCCTGAAACACCGTGACCCCGCCGACGAAGGACCGGCCGGCCCACACATTCATCGCCAGGGCTACGAGCCCGCTGATGCCGACCGCGACCAGCCCGCAGCCGGCCAAGAACAATGCGCCACGCAGCGTCT
This sequence comes from Acidothermaceae bacterium, assembly GCA_036509315.1. Lineage (GTDB taxonomy): Bacteria > Actinomycetota > Actinomycetes > Acidothermales > Acidothermaceae > PALSA-607. The sequence goes on along the minus strand of DATCFU010000148.1, from coordinate 1,149 downwards.
CGACCACCAGGGTCAAGAACGATTGACGCGACGTCGCATGCACAATCGGTGCGACCGGCCCGAACCGACGCACCGCTTCAGTCTCGGCCGCCTGTCGCGACATCCCGCCGTTGACCAATTCGACGGTCGTGGCGTGGAGATGATCGCTCGCTTCGTCAAGCAGTCGCCGCGCTGTCCGGGCGTCGGACCGTGTGCGGCGCAACAGCTCGTCGAGGTAGTCCTCGATCGGCATCTCACTCATGCGATCACCGCCTGCATATGGGTGACGTAGCTTCGCCACGCGCGCCGCTGTGAAGTGAACTCCTTGCGACCCTGGGCGGTCAGCGCGTATGTCCGTCGCCGACGACCCTGTGCCGCTTCGACCGAACTTTCAATCAGCCCGGCCCGCTCTAGGCGGTGTAGCGCGGGATAGATAGTGCCCTCCGCAAGATCGAACTCGCCGGCGCTGTCTTCACGCAGCCCGGTGATGATCGCGTACCCGTGAGCGGGGCCGCGGCGCAGCACACCCATCAGCATCAATTCCACGTCGCTCGTCAACCACATACCTCGGCAGTCTAGGCATTGGGCCGCTAGGTGTCTAGCCCTGGACTTCGGCATAAGATTCGAAGGTGACTGAGATGTACGACGACGGCACAATTGTGTGCGGGCCCGACCGGCTGGAGATCCACTCCTACTACTTTCCGTTCGGTACGAAGAGCGTCCTTTACACGCAGATCAAGGGCCTCCAACGTATTGAGATCAACGGCGTTCTGTCTGGCAAGTGGCGCATCTGGGGAACGGGCAACCCGCGTTACTGGGCCAACCTCGATCTGAAGCGACCGCAAAAGAAGGCTGGCTTCGTCGTCGACCTTGGGCGCAAGATCAGTCCCATAGTTACCCCGACGACCCGGACGCGTTCGAGTCCGTGCTCCGCCGCCAAGCAAACCTCGCGGCGAGCAATCCACGTCCGATGAGAGGGCCCTTCATCTGACCGGCCGGCCGAGGCCCGCTTGCAAGACGCGGGCTAGCCGCAATACCGTTCAGTTAGTACCTCGAACGCGGTAGTGGGGAGGGTGCTGCGGTTGGGGCCAGGCTGCGTGGTGAGCGCGTTTGACGTGCCACTTGGGCATCTTGCGTTTGATGACGCGCGGTGCCGAGCGCTGACGCCGG
>DATCFU010000147.1:0-19169 GCA_036509315.1 Acidothermaceae bacterium | reverse complement strand
CCTCGGGCACCGGGGTGGCCACTGGCGGGTCGCCTGCTCCGGGAGCGCCACCGATGAGCGGCGCTCTCGGCGTGTCGGTAGGCGACGGGCCGCCGGGAACCGTCATCAGTCTGAACGCTATCCGTTGCCCGCCGCAGGGTTCGAAGCCGGACGTGATCTTCTGGCGGGAAGCCGACAAACCAGATAACAAGGGCGGCGTCCCCATCACCAAGATCGTGCGCACCGGCGATGCGTTGCAGGCGACCTTTGTGGTGCCAAGCAATGCGCCAGTGGGTCTGGCAACCTTCGAGACCTATTGCGGCTCGCACGCGCAAGGGGCCATGGCGGGGTTCAACGTCGATCCGCCCTGACGCTGGCGATGCAGCGAATCGCGCGTGACGTTCGTCACGCCTGGTGCGTCTTTGCGTCCGCAACCATTGAGCCTGTGGGTATCAGCGGTTACCATCTGCGTGGCGTCTGGCTCTCCTCCCCCGTAGGGTCAGACGCCTTTAACGTGCCCGGACGGCGATGATGGAACTCAAACCAGGCTGCCGGACATAGGAGTGCGTGGCGGTCGACAACGGCGAGACTCCGGACGCGCGTTTGTGGGCGCGCGCCTGCGCTGGCGACCATTCGGCGTTCGGCGAGTTGTTCGTCCGGCACGCGAATCGGATTCACAACTACTGCTTCCGGCGCACCGGATCGTGGACTCTCGCGGAGGACGCCACCTCCCAGACGTTCATGGAGACCTGGCGTAAGCGGTCGTCGATCGCGGTCACCGACTCGCTACTGCCCTGGCTGTTTGTGGCCGCGAACAACGTCTGCCGCAACTCTGAACGCGCCAGCCGGCGCGCGACGAACCTGCTCGTAAAGGCGCCACTGACCGAGCATGTCAGAGATCACGCCGACGACGTTGCCGCCCGGATCGATAGCGAGCGACAGATGCAACGCGTGCTGTTAGCGCTGCGCACCCTCAAGCGAGCCGACCAGGACGTCGTCGCGATGTGCGACTGGGAGGGCCTCAGCTACGACGAGGCAGCGACCGTCCTCGGCGTCCCCATTGGCACCGTCCGGTCGCGGCTCTCGCGCGCCCGCGCCCGGCTCAAAGTGCTGCTCGACGATGAGGTCGGCCCGCGCGCCGACAGCCATGTGGGCACGGACGAATTACGGGGTGAACAAGCATGAGCGTTCAATACTTGCCGCCGACGCGGGAGCTACCACCTGAGCAGATCGTGGCGATGCGAGCCGAGTTGGAAGCGTTCGTTGCGCGCGAAGAACCTGCGAGACCGTGGTGGCGAAAGCGTCGCAATGTCACCGGCGGATTGGTGGTCGCCCTGATCGTGGCGACCGGCGGCGGTACGGCCGCGGCGTACGCGTACCTGCATCCACGAGCGGTCACCGACAAAGGGTCCGCGCGGTGCTACAGCGAAGCGGTCTACGTGCCAGGTGCAAAGTTCGCCGGGACGACGGTCGCGAGCGCGGTCGGCGGTGGGAACAACGGCACCATCCAGGACGCACTCGACACCTGCGCGTCGCTGTGGCAGGTCGGTGGCCTTCGCGCGGGCGCAGCCCGCGGCACGGGCCCGGTTGCTGGTGCGACGTACGCGGTGCCTGCCTTGGTCGGCTGCACGTTGCCGGGCGGCATGGCCGCCGTATTTCCCGGTCCGCCGGACACCTGCGACCAGTGGGGCCTCGCACCGGAGTCACCACCCGCCGTCCGCGCCGCTACTACACCTGCGGCTACCGCCGCTACTGAAGGACCCGCTGTGTCCTCGCCATAGGCCAGGAGATGTCCGCCTACGGGGGTGGACATCTTCGGAGCGGAGCGGGCCGGTTCGCGGTGAGGGGGCGAGCCGGCCCACTCAATTGGCGGCTTCGGAAGTGCTCCCTACGCGGGAGTACCCCGAGGTCCACCAGCGCGAGCCATCTGCGGCAACGGTGAATGCCTCGTAGCCGGCGCACCCCTCGAACCACCGACGGGCTCGGTCGCCCATCGCGATCGCGGCGGTGGCGTAGGCGTCCGTCCTGATCAGGTCGCTGCCGACCACGGTCACACTGGCGAGCGCGACCGAGGGCTGGCCGGTGAACGGATCGATCACATGGGCACCGCGTTCAGCGATGCCGGACGTCGCCACTGCGCCCTCCATCAGGTGTACAACGCTCGCGATGGCGCCGCGCTCCAACGGGTGCGCGATGCCGATCTGCCACGGCACACCCGGCGCGGACCCGCCAATTGCCTGGATGTCACCACCGCCGTTGACAAGGTGGTGCGCCGACCCTGCGGAGCGCAGGAGTTCGCTCGCGCGCTGGATCGCCCAGCCCTTGACGAGTCCGGTCGGATCGAGCCGGCCGCCGTAGGTCGAACTGAAGTAGCCGTCAGTCTCGCGACCAACCTGCGCGCAGAACTCGAGGACCTCCTCGACGTCGCCATCGCAGTCAGCGAGCCGAACCTCGCCGCGACCAAGCCGGGATACCTGGCTGTCGTTTCGATACGTGCTGAAGACGTCGTCGACCCGGTGCAGCCATGTCACAGCGTCGGCAATTCCGACACGCATCGGAGTGCGCTGTGCCTCATCGGCGAACCGCACGTCGAAGCTGACGACGGTGCCCATGACATGTTCGACATGCACGAGCGGCCTAGCCATCGGGGCAGTCGGCATCACACCAGTCAACATGTCAGGCCTTCGCGGCGTCGAGTGCCGCCTGCACCGACTGTGCGTAAGCCTCGCTGGTGTAGGTCGCTCCCGAGACCGCATCGATCGAAGCGCTCTGAGCCGACAGGACCTGCTGACTCAACTTCGGAATCGAGTAGCTGCTGAGATCCTGCGAGTGTCCGTCATTCTGCGGGACCTGGACTGGATCGACAGCGGTGATCTTCCCGTTCGTCAATGTCAGCCGAACCTGTACGACCCCGAACACCCTGCGACCTTCGCCCACGGTGACCGCGCTGCCGGTGACGGTCTTCGTCGTGCTCGACGGCTTGGGCGTTGGCTTCGGTGGCGGCGTTACTGCTGACGCACTCGGTGCAATGGCTGCGGCACTCGTTGGCGTGGTGAGCGACGGCTGCGGAGAACTTGCCGGCACCGAACTGGCAGGAGCCGAACTGGCCGGGGTCGATGAGTCCGGTACAGCTGAAGCTCCCGGTGTTGAACCCGAAAGCGCCACTGGTCGCGGCGCCTTAGCCGGCGTCGTCTTGAAACTGAGCAGGACGACGAGTCCGGTTACGGTCGCGACAAAGACGGAACCGAAACGGCGCATGACTCAGCCTCCTCTGAAGCTCAGAAACGATCTAGAATTCGAATGATTCGGTATGAATGTGCCGGCGGCGAACGCCGACACGGTGCAGCGCTTTGTGCGCTGCATCCATCATGCGTGGCGGCCCACACAGGTAGATGTCGTGAGCGACCAGGTCGGGCACGATCGACGCCAATCGACGTCCGATAAAGGGATCTGCATCCCCACCCGGAGGCCCTATCAGGTAGACGACCCGAGCGCCGCGCCATTGTGCAATCGCGTCGAGTTCGCGACGAAAGACCACATCGAGCTCGCTCGAAGCGCGATAGATCAAAGTGAGGTCGCCAGGTCGCGCAGGCAGCGTCTCGAACAAAGCGCGCAATGGCGTAACCCCAATGCCGCCAGCAAGCAGCAGAACTTGTCGCCGCGTTCGCCGACGTTCGGTGAGCGCGCCGTAGGGTCCCTCGGCAAAGACCCTGGTGCCCTTATGCAAGGTCCGCAGTGCATGCGAGTGATCGCCGAGCACCTTCACCGTGATGCGCAACAACTTGTCGGTCGGCGGAGCGGACAGCGAGTACGGGTGCGACTGCCACCAACTTCCGCTGCTCAAGAACCGCCATCGGAAAAACTGACCAGGTTCGGCGCGCAAGTCATCGAGATGATGCCCAGTGACGTGCACCGAAAAGATCCCTGGTGCTTCAGGAAACACACCCGCGACCACCATGCGATGGCGCACTGCCGCGCGGATGGGCACGACGAAGCGGTACCAGAGCAACAAAAGGGCAATGACGATGTACAGCAAGCTCCACAGCGCACGCGCACTCTGATTTGCGCTGAAGTCGAGACCGGTTGAGAACTCGTGACTGAACGAGAGCGCCACAGCAAGGTAGGTGTAAAAGTGCAAGTAGTACCAAGTCTCGTAGCGCATGCGCGCGCGTGCCACGCGCATCGAGACACCGGCCACCAGGATCAGCAGGCCGAGAGCAACCGTCCCCATCATGACGTCGGGGTACTGCGTCAACAACGCACTCGTCTGCGGGATCACCGACTCATGCGCCGCAACCGCGTAGCCCCAGATGATGAGCAAGGTGTGTGCGACCGCGAGCGAGATCGCGTAGCGCCCGCCCATCGCATGCCACCGTGCGAGGCGATCTGCGCCGAGACCTCGCTCCAGGGACGGCACCCGCGCCATGAGCAGCAGCAAGATGATGATGACGTAACCGGCGAGGAGGCCCGTTATGCGGCCGGCGTTCGTCAGCCAATCACCGAATGTGTGCAGGGTGGCCGGGGTGTCGTGCCACCACAACAGGAGCACAAGAGCAGCGCCGGCACTCAGCGCAAGCAATAGAGCGTTCGGCTCTATCCCAGAGCGCGGAGCGGACGACGACGGGCTGCGACGGATGCCGCGATCGGGCAGAACGCTAGTCACCGCACCTCCGCTGGTCTTGTCCGTACCCGGTTGTTGCACCTACCTATCTGTTGTACCTACCTATCGTCAGGGTCGAACCTGTGTGTCAGCTGAAAGTCCGCCGACTATTTGTGAAAAGCTGCGATCCGCAGCGGCTCGCTCCGGCTCGCGACGACGGCCGGCGGTGGTGGAACGGTTCACGCCTCGATTGCGTTACGCAGCGCGTTGAGCGCACCACCGCGGGTAAGTTGGGTCAGTGCCCCAACCAGCAGACCGCGAAGCGCGACGTCGTCCGCGAGGTCGCCAAACATCTCCGTGATGCCAAGGAGCCGTTCGACAACCGTCGCGGGATCGCTGGGTCGCCCGACTGCGTCGGCAATTCGCAGCGCAAGTGGATCGTCAATGGCCAGCGGCCGACCTGCGTCATCGCGACCGGCAGTGACGTAGCGCATCCAGGCCGCAATGCCCAGCACGTTCGCGATCGGCTCCACACCAGCTGCGCTGGCATCACGCACCGTCGCGACGAGGCGAGGCGGGAGTTTCTGACTACCGTCAATCGCAATCTGGGCGAGGCGGTGTCGCAGCCCCGGATTCGCGAACCGCTGCACGAGCTGCTGTTCGTACTCGTCGACGTCGACGCTGCTTGGTACCGAAACGGTCGTTGCCGCCTCACGCATCAGCAAGCGAACAAACGTAGCGACGCCGTCGACCGCCATGAACTCCGCGATGTAGTCATAGCCCGCCAAGAGCCCAAGATAGGCAAGCGCAGAATGCGACCCATTCAGCAGTCGCAATTTCAAGGACTCGTACGGCGATACATCGGAAGTCAAGACCGCGCCGGCACTCTCCCAGGCCGGTCGCGCCGCCGCGAACTTATCCTCCAACACCCACTGCGAGAAGGGCTCCGTGATGACCGCACCCTCGTCGTCCAGCCCAAGAAGGTTTGCGACGTCATTGCGGTCAGTAGCAGTGGTGGCCGGAGTGATGCGGTCGACGACCGTTGAAGGAAAGGTGACGAACTCTTCGATCCACGATTGCAATGTCGATCGGTCGGCGGTGGGCACGAGCGAGCAGAACTCGTCGACAAGACCATGCAGCATCACGCCGTTACTGGGCAGATTGTCGCAACACACGACCGTCAGAGGCCCGCTGTTGTTTCGCTGCCGTACCTGCATCGCACGTACAAGTTGCCCCACAACGGTGACCGGTGGTCGGCCGGCAGCGTCGGCCTGAATATCGGAGTCCGTGAGATCGAGCCGCCCGGTCACCGGATCGTGTCGATATCCCTTCTCGGTCACTGTCACCGTCACGACGTGGGTCGACGGGGCCGCGATTCGTGACGTGAGCAGGTCTGCCTCAAGCGCCGCAAAGACGAGCTCGCGAATCGGGGCGAAGACACGAAACGACGTCGACCGCCCACGTTCGACAACTGTGTAGAGGCCGTCCTGCGCCTGGAGTTCGTCGAGAACCCTGCGGCTGCGTTGTGCCACCGCACAGATTCCCCACTGCGTCGTGCCTGAGGCACTCATTGTGCGTTCGGTGTAGACGGCTTGGTGCGCGCGGTGAAACGCGCCGAGACCGAGATGAACGATTCCGATGGTGAGATCTCGCGGGTCTACTAGTGGGCGAGCGGCAACGGGTATTCGCGACCACTGCGCCATGCTCAACCGCGGCGAAATAGGCACCGTAGGCACCGAACTCACCCGCCAAGAATCACAGCGGGCAGGCTCATCGGCCCTGCTGGACCCACGCGTGACGCGGATCAAGTGCCGGTGCCATCTGCCGACCATGGCCGGCCATGACCCACAGGTAGTAGAAGGAATAGCCAGGCGCTCCGACGACCGGGTGGTAGCCCGACTTGATGATGGCAACGTCCCCGTCACGCACCACGAATACGTCGTCGGCTGGATCCCCCTTGCCGTCGTACCGGAGCTGCACGCCGAAGCCGCCGGGCGGATCGAACTTGAAGTAGTAGACCTCTTCGAGTTGAACTTCGTGCGGGGGATTGTGCTCGTCATGCTTGTGCGGCGGATAGGACGACCAGTTGCCCGGCGGGTTGACCGTCTCACCGACGATGAGCCGTCCGGCCGCGTGCTCGGGCCCAAGAATCGTGCGCACCTGCCGCGCCCAGTTACCGTGACCGACCTCCGCTACTCGGTGGTCAGCTGGCCTGATGATGCGGGCAGTCGCGGCGGGCTCATCGGCTAACGGCGCTGATGCGACCGCAATTGCCGCACCGCCGCCGTCCGCCTCAGTGAGCTTGACCACCGCGCCTGGCGGGGCATAGACGGAATCACCGCCACCATCGAAAACAGTGGCACGGCCACCGGCACGACCCAGCCGTGCAGCGTCGACCTCGACGTCTAGCACGCCGGACAGGATGACGACCAGCACCTCGCTGTCAGCGACGAAGCGCAGAGACTCGCGAGCGTCGAGATCAGCGACCTCGAGCCCGATCAGATCGGTGTCCTTGCCCGGCGTGATGAGGGTGCTCATCTGGCAATCCTCTCGCAATCGACGTCATCGACGCTCAGTCACCAGGCGGTAGCCCATGCCAGGCTCAGTGATGAGGTAGCGCGGCCGCGCCGGATCGGGCTCGAGCTTGCGGCGCAGTTGGGCCATGTAGACGCGCAAGTAGTTGGTCTCTGTCCCGTACGTCGGTCCCCACACATCTTGGAGTAGCTGACGCCCGCTCACGAGCCGGCCTTCGTGTCGCGCAAGCACCTCGAGCAGTTGCCACTCGGTGGGCGTCAGCCTGACGTCGCCACCGTCCTTGCGTACCACCCGCTTAGCGCCCAGGTCGATGGTGAACTCGGGTGTGACTACGACTGGCTCGTCGACTCCTGGCGCCGCGCGGCGGGTCGCTGCTCGCAATCGAGCGAGCAGTTCATTCATCCCAAATGGCTTGGTGACGTAATCGTCCGCGCCGGCGTCGAGAGCCTGCACCTTCTGCAGTTCTTGCTCGTTCGCCGACAGCACGATGATGGGAACTGTCGACCAGCCACGGATGCCGCGGATCACGTCGGTGCCGGCCATGTCGGGCAACCCGAGGTCGAGGATCACCACGTCCGGCCGTTCGCGTGCCATCGCAGCGAGACCGGACGCGCCGTCGGACGCGGTCGTGACCGTATAGTCGCGGGCCGTCAAGTTGATACGCAGCGCACGCAGGATCGCCGCTTCGTCGTCAATCACGAGCACGCTGGTCATGGCTCACGCCCCACGTCTGAGTCTGCTGGGCGCCCTACATCCGCGCCCGCTGGCATGACGGCCAGCTCGATGCGCATGGTCAGCCCACCACCCGGAGTCGCAGCCGCAATGAGCTTGCCCCCCATGACCTCGACGAACCCCTTGGTGACCGCAAGTCCGAGCCCCACACCATCGCCGTTGCGCCGGTCACCGAGCTGCTCGAACGGCTGGACCATCCGCTCCCACTGGTCAGCAGGTACCCCTGGCCCGTGGTCAACGACGTCGATCTGGACTACGCCATGATCGGTTCCGTTCTGCACGGCCCGCGCGGCAAGCGTCGGCGGCTGTCCGGACGGCGAGTAGCGCAGCGCATTGGTGACCAGGTTGGCTAGCGCCCGCTCCAGCAGACCGGGATCCGCCGTCACCAGCGGCAGGTCCTCAGAGATCTCCACCTGCAGCAGCGCACCGTCGTCGACGCCGTGGACGACCAGTGGTGCGACCTCCTCCAATGACGTCGGCCGGACGAACAGGTGCACAGCGCCGGTCTGCAGCCGACTCATGTCGAGCAGGTTGCTGATCAGGGCATTGAGCCGGTCGGCGCCCTCTTCGATCGTGGCGAGAAGCTCCGACTGGTCCTGCGGCGACCAGGTCACGTCCGTCTGACGTAACGTGCTGACGCTCGCCTTGACAGAAGCCAGCGGTGTGCGCAGGTCATGCCCGACCGCAGCGAGCAATGCGGTCCGGATCCGGTTTCCCTCCACCAACCCGTGTGCGCGGGCGGCTTCTGCTGCTAGTCCGGCGGCAACCGCCGCACGCCGGGCGGCCAAGTGAACGACGCTGCTCACCGTGACTGCTACCGCCACAAAGAGCACCAACGCGAGGAGGTTCTGTGGGGAGTCGATCGTCCAGGTGTGCAGCGGCGGTGTGAAGTACCAATTGAGCGTAAGGCTGCTTGCGATCGCCGCTATCACGGCGGGCACCAGACCGCCCACCAACGTGATGCCGATGACCGCAGCCAGATAGAGCAGCAGGTCGTCGGCAAACGCCAGATGAGGTCGCACGGCCGCCAGACAGATAGTGAGGACGGGCAGACCGACGGCCTCGAGTACGAACGCGCCGAAAATCCGGCGGCCGCCGATGCCTGAAGCGGCGGCGCGCGTAAGTCTCGACGTCACGACACGAGTGTGGCCCTCCCACGACCAGATCACCCCGCAGGGCGGCCACGCCACGATCTTGACGGTTCCTTGACGGTCGACTGGGTGATCTTGACGTCGCGCCTACGGCCGCGAAGCTCCAACCCCACTAGCGTCGAGACAGTGACCACCTCCGTCGGCAGCGTGAAGCGACTCTTCGTCGGACGGCCACTTCGAAGCCAGCAACTCCACGAAACGCTGCTGCCGAAATGGCTGGCGCTGCCGATATTTGCGTCGGACCCGATCTCGTCGGTGGCGTACGCGACCGAGGAAATCGTCCTCGTCCTGGCGGTCGGCGGCGGGGCAGCCGCATTGACCTACGCCAAGAACGTCGCTGCAGCGGTCGCGCTGCTGCTGGTCATCGTGACGCTGTCGTACCGGCAGATCTGCAAGGCGTATCCGAACGGTGGCGGTGCCTTCGCCGTCAGCCTCGACAACTTCGGCGAGAACGCCGCCCTGACCGCCGGCAGCGCCCTGCTGGTCGACTACGTCATGACGGTGGCCGTCTCCGTGGTCTCTGGTGTCGTCGCTATCACCAGTGCGTTCCCGTCATTGCATCGTCACGCCGTCGCGTTGTCGGTCAGCTTTGTGGTCTTGCTCATGGTCGCCAACCTGCGCGGCGTGAAAGAGTCCGGCCGCGCGTTCGCGATCCCCACCTATTCGTTCATTGGTCTGACGTTCGTCATGTTCGCGGTCGCGGCAGTCAAGGCCGCGAACAGCGGGTTACCCCGCGCATCGACCGCGTCAGAAACCTTCACGCACAGCCACCTGGCCGGGCTCGCTCTTATCCTGCTGACATTGAAGGCATTCGCTTCTGGGTGCACGGCTCTGACCGGCGTCGAAGCCATCAGCAACGGAGTGCCCTCATTTCGCAAACCAAAGGCACGTAACGCGGCGAAGACCCTGACGGCCATGGGCACGCTCGCCGTCAGCATGTTCATCGGCATCACGGTCCTTGCGTTACACATCAAAGCCCATGCGCAGCCGAGCGGCAACCCGTCGGTGATCTCGCAGATCGCCGCGGTCGTGTTCGGAAAGTCGAACGCGCTGTTCTACCTGTACCAGGCAGCGACGGCGGGCATTTTGATTCTCGCCGCAAACACTGCCTTCAACGGATTCCCGGTGTTGTCGTCAATTCTCGCCCAACACAGCTACTTGCCGCATCAACTACAAAAGCGCGGTGACAAACTCGTCTTCAGCAACGGCATCCTGTTGCTCGGCGGGTTTGCGATCGCGCTCATCGTCGGCTTCAACGCGAACATCGACAGGCTGATCCAGCTGTACATCATCGGCGTCTTCACCAGCTTCACCCTTAGCCAGTCGGGCATGGTCAAGCACTGGAAGCACAAGCTTGCAGACGCACCACGAGGCGAACGCCGCAGCATCCAGACGTCTCGAGTGATCAACTTCGCCGGTGCCACGGCCACCGCTCTTGTTCTCGCGATAGTGCTCTACGCAAAAGTGCCGGACGGCGCTTGGATCGCCATCGTTGCGATGATCCTGCTCTTCGCTGTCATGAAGGGCATCCGGCGCCACTACAGCGCTGTCAGTGAAGAACTCGACATCGAGGCCGCTGAGAATCCGACGATGCCGTCTCGCAATCACGCGGTTGTCCTGGTCTCGCGCCTGCATTTGCCCGCGCTGCGCGCGCTCGCCTACGCCAAGGCCACCCGCCCGAGCACGATCGAGGCGGTCACCATCAACGCCGACGAGACCGAAGCACGAACGTTGCAGGAGCAATGGCAGGCCCGCGGCATCGACGTCCCCCTCGTCCTGCTGGATTCGCCTTATCGCGAAGTGACCCGTCCGTTACTCGAATACATACGCGGACGACGAGGGCAGAGCCCGCGCGATGTCGTGACCGTCTTCATCCCCGAATACGTCGTCGGCCATTGGTGGGAACAACTGCTGCACAACCAGAGCGCGTTGCGGCTGAAGGCGCGGCTGCTCTTCGAGCCTGGCGTCATGGTGACCAGCGTGCCCTGGCAGCTGCACTCGACGGATCGGTTGCGGGCGGAGTCAACGACCGGGGCGCAGTAGCCGGTCGGCCGCCGAGTTAGGCTCAACCTGAGACGAGCGCGAGGAGGCAGCTGATGGAGTACACGACACTGGGCCGGACCGGTTTACAGGTATCCCGTATCTCGTTGGGGTGCATGAGCTACGGCGAGCCGAGTCGCGGCAACCAGCCATGGTCACTTCCCGAAGACGAGAGCATCCCGTTCTTCCGGCAGGCCATCGACGCCGGTATCAATTTCTTCGATACCGCGAACGTGTATTCGCTGGGCAGTAGTGAGGAGATCACCGGTCGCGCACTCGCCAAGTTCGCTCCGCGCGAGGACCTCGTCATTGCCACGAAGGTGCATGGTGTGATGCGCTCGGGGCCGAACGGGGGAGGCTTGTCGCGCAGATCGATCCTGACAGAGATTGACAACAGCCTGCGCAGGCTCGGCACGGACTACGTCGACCTCTACCAGATCCACCGCTGGGACTACGAGACGCCGATCGAGGAGACACTCGAGGCGCTGCACGATGTTGTGCGGGCCGGGAAGGCGCGCTATATCGGTGCGTCGTCGATGTACGCATGGCAGTTCAGCAAGGCGCTTTACCTCGCTGACCTGCACGGCTGGACCAGATTTGTCAGCATGCAAGACCACTACAACTTGCTGTACCGCGAAGAGGAGCGCGAGATGATCCCGCTCTGCATCGACCAGGGCATCGGGATCATCCCCTGGAGCCCGCTCGCTCGCGGCAAGCTCGCCCGGCAATGGGACGACTCGACGAACCGTTCGGAGAAGGACGAGTTCGGTCGCACGCTGTACACCGACGATGACCGCATCATCGTCGACGCCGTGGGTCAGGTCGCCGACCAGCGCGGTATCCCGCGCGCGCAGGTAGCCATCGCCTGGGCGCTGGCGAAGCCGGGCGTGACCGCCCCGATCGTGGGCGCGACGAAGCCGCATCACCTCTCCGACGCGGTCGCGGCCGTCGAGGTCCAACTGACGCCGCACGAGATCGAGCTGCTCGAGAAGCCGTACCAGCCGCACAACGTCTCAGGATTTCGCTGACGTCCCTCGCCATCCTGGCGTCAGTTCCGTTCTCGCGTCACTAGGAAAAACGGGGCGCCTGGCCGATTTGGGCGGCGGCGGCCTCGTGCAACGCCTGGTCGACGAAGGTCCCCCAATCGCGGTCGACTATCGGCTCTCACCGGTCGGCGCAGCACTGCTCCCGGCGTTGCGCGAGCTCACGAAGTGGGCAAGGCACAACCTGTCCGCGCAATCCTCATAGCCGGACGAGAAAGTCGGCCTGCAGACTGCACGTTCTGGCCACCCGCGGCGTCTGTACTGACGTGACCTTCGAGCAGTTCATAGCAACGCGGCTGCCCGGGCTGTTGCGTCACGCTGTTGTCCTGACCGGCGATCGCGAGCTCGCCCAAGACGTCGTCCAGGAAGTGCTGGCCAGGGCGCAGGTCAAGTGGCGGCAGATCGCGAAAGCCGACTCGCCCGACGCCTACGTGCGCCGGATGATCGTGAACGAGTACCTGTCGTGGCGGCGTAGCTGGGCGGTGCGCAACGTACGCGCCGTCGGGGAGCGCCTCGACGCTATCGGTGACGCGCGTGCGACGGAACGCGACCACGCACAGACCGTGGTCGACGCTGACGCACTTTGGGCTCGACTGGCCACGCTCCCGCGCAAGCAGCGGGCCGTGCTCGTGCTCCGTTACTACGAACAACTCGACGACATCGCGATCGCAGACCTGCTCGACTGCGCGCCCGCGACCGTGCGAAGCAACGCATCAAAGGCATTGAAAAATCTGCGGCTCAGTTCGGAGCAGCAGACCAGGGTGCATGAGAAGGAGCTGACATGAATCAGGACGCCGACCAGCTGCGCGAGGCATTCGTCGCGCACGAATACCTCGCGCCTGACGCCGCGGACGTCATCGCGGTCGTGCACGAGAAGGCCCGCCGGTACCGCAGGCGTCGCCGTGCCGCGCAGAGCGCCGGCGGCGCCGTGCTCGGGGCGGGACTGGTTGCCGGCACCGTCGCCGCACCGGGCTGGCTGAACGCGACAAGCACTCGCCATAGCGGGTCAACCCTTTCGTTGGCTGCTCCCGCGCCGCAACCGATCCCTACGCCCTTGGCGAGCGCATCGCCGCTGGCGAGCCCAGCAACGGTGGCCAGCCCGTCGCCGCTCACGTCGGCACAGCAAGACCAGGCGATCAGCGCGTACTTCGCTGCCGGTTACAACTACAACGACGCGCTCGCACTCGCGACGCTCTGGCACATGTCAGGCGACCCTTCGACGATTAAGGCGGAAGCCGGTCGCCGCCTGCTTGCCGGCCAGACGTTGCCGTTCAGGCCGAGTGCAGCAGGCGTTGCCACGGCTGCTGAAGGTGCCGATCTGAACGCCTTCTTCTCGGCTGGCTACACCTACGACGACGCCGTGGGGCTGGCCCAGCTCTGGAGGATTTCCGACCCGTACCAGGCAAAGATCGATGCTGGCCAGAAGCTGCTCGATGGCGTCGCACTGCCGATCGCGCCGAGCTCGCAGCCGACAGCGTCGACGGTGGTGACAAGCTCGAGTGACGCGGCAAGCACGGCCGACCTCAACGCTTACTTCGCGGCCGGCTACACCTACGAGGACGCACTCGGGCTCGCTCAGCTGTGGAAGATTTCCGACCCGTACCAGGCAAAGATCGACGCCGGTCAGAAGCTAATCGCTGGCCAGACGCTCCCGTTCGCAGCTGGCTCGCAGCCGACGCCCGCCGCCGAGATCAGCGCCAACGCGGCCGCCAGCGCCACCGATGCTGCCGTGAACAAGTTCTTCGCGGCTGGCTACACCTACAACGACGCGGTGACCCTTGGCAGCCTGTGGAAGATCGCCGACACCTACCAGGTGAAAATCGACGCCGGTCAGAAGCTGCTCGCAGGGCAGACGCTGCCGATCAAGCCCTGAACTCCTGGGTGACTGAGGTGTTGGGTGACTGACGTGCTGCGCTGGCGCACCGGTTTCGAGATCGAGCTGCTGGCACCCGTCGGCTCCAGCCGACGGGTGCTGGCGGACGAATTGGCGAGCCGGCGCAGCGGCCAAGTGCGACCGGTGTGGCACCACGACAGCGAGCCGTCATTGGTGCCAGGCCTCGGCCGGTTCCTGCATCTCACCCAGGGCTTTGAGGTTCTCGACGCGAGCGAAGCGTTGATCTGCACGCTGGTCGACGACGTCACGTTGGTCGCCGATCTCGACCCAGGGACCCGCCCAGCGCCAGGGTGGTACCGCGTTCTCACCGATGACTCGCGGCTGCTGCGGCTACTCGCGGAACGCATCGATCCTGGCGCACCGATCGAAGAGTCCCTCGACGATATTGCGGCGCTGTGGAGCGTGGCGGTCGACCAGCATGGCGAGGTTTTTTTGGTCGGCGACTCGGGCGGCGCGACGATCGCGCTGGCTGCCCCGCAAGGTGGTGGCCGCGAACGCGGCTGTGAGGTGGTGACGCCCCCGCTGACGGCCGACCACGGGACGGCGATTGACGAGCTGCTGCAGGTGGCGCTGGACCTCGGGTTCGTAGTGCCCGTTGAGGCCGCCGTGCACGTACACCACGACGGCGCGCCGTTCCGGTCCGCACCTGCGTTAGCAAACGTCGTCCGACTGTTCGGATTGTGGCGGCCGGCCCTGCACTCCATGTTCAGCACCAACCAGGCGTGCCTGCGTTTGGCGCCCCTGCCTGCGTCGCTTGTTCAGGCGGCGGCCGGCGACCCTTCGTACCAGCGACTCCGTGACGCAGCTACCGCCGGCGGCCTCACGAAGTTCTTCGATGTGAATCTGACCGCGCTGTTCGCGCAGAACCCGGTACGCGACACGCTCGAGGTCCGGATCCTGCCGGGTTCGATCGACACCCGCGAAGTGGTGCGTAGGGCTGCATTGGTCGAGGCGCTCCTCGAGCGCTGCCTTGATGAAACGCCGATCCCCGCGCCGCCGAGTGACCCCGCGGCAGCCCTGCGGGCGCTAGGGGCCATGGCCGGCGCCCCGACCGCACCGGCTCTTCTCGTCGAGTGAATGAATTCTGCACGGAATTCTCGGGAACCCGACGTAATTCCTTCAGTCGGCAAGGCGAGATCAAGCATCCGCTCACCGGTCGAAGTAGTGACCTTCTTCCAGGTCAGCGATCAGGCCTTGGTGCGTCGGCAGCCATCCCAGCAGGTCACGCGTGAGCGCGCTGGACGCAGGGCTGTCGAGCGCGAGCAGGTGCGCCAAGACGCCGAACTGCTCGTCCGCTTCCTCAGTAGAGATTGAAGCAGCACGGACGTCGAGGTGCCGGCCGATCACTTCGGCGATCTGCTTGAGCGGCACCCCTTCGTCCGCGATCGCGTGCAGGGTCGATCCTGCTGGGGCGTTCTCCACCGCTAGGCGGAACAGGTGCGCCACGTCGAGGCGGTGGGTGGCCGGCCAGCGATTGGTCCCGTCGCCGATGTAGGCGGAGACACCGGTATTGCGCGCGGTTCCGATGATGCGTGTCATGAACCCGTTGTCCCCGTCGCCGTGAACGGTCGGAGGGAGTCGGACTACGGATGCCCGAACGCCCTTAGCAGCGAGGGACAAGGTGAACTCGGCGTTCGCCCGCCGGGCGGTCGGACCAGTCGCACCGGCAGGTATCGGCTGGTGACCGGCTGCCTCGGTTGCGAGCACGCCCTGCGTGAGCCCGAGGGTTCCAGACGCGATGAGGAACGGCCGATCAGTCCCGGCGAGCACCTCCGCGAACGCCTCGATGGCGCGCCGATCCGCCTCGGCGGCGCCCTGGAAATCACCTGAGTAGACCAGGTCGTGCTTGAACGCGAGGTGGATCACGGCGTCGGACTTCTCCGCGACGTCCCGCAGGGTGTCCAGATCATCGAGAGTGCCGGATTGCACCTCGACACCGGCGGCGGTCAGGGCCGCGGCCGAAGCGTCCGAGCGAGCGAGCCCGACGACTTGATGGCCCCCGTCGATGAGCTCGGGAACGACAGCAGAACCGATCCACCCGGACGCGCCGGTGACGAATACACGCATGGAAAAGAACCTCCTGTAGGAGCAACCTCACGGCATCGACCCGATCGTGATGTCGATGTCAGTTACTGTCATCATCCTAACATGTGATGTCAGTTACTGTCATCGACTACCATCGCCGCATGAGCCGATGGCAGCCAGATGCCCAAGGCCGGCTCGCGCAAGCGGCGCTCGAGCTCTATGTCGAGCGCGGGTACGAGCAGACCACGGTCGCCGAGATCGCCCACCGAGCTGGGCTCACCGAGCGAACGTTCTTCCGTTACTTCGCTGACAAGCGGGAGGTGTTGTTCGGGGGCTCGGGTGCGCTGCAGGAGCTCCTCGTGAGCACCGTCACCGAAGCGCCGAACTCCTTGCCGCCAATCGACGCGGTCGCCCTCGGGCTCAACGCGATGGCCGACCTGCTCCAGGAGCGCCGCGACCACTCGCTTCGACGGCAGGCCGCCATCGTGGCGAACGTAGAGCTCAAGGAGCGCGAGCTAATCAAGCTTGCCTCGCTCGCGACAGCACTCGCCGCCGCGCTGCGATCCCGCGGGGTCAGCGACCTAGCCGCGAATCTGACCGCCGAAGCCGGGATCGCGGTCTTCAAGATCGCGTTTGAGCGATGGATCGACGCGACCAACGAGCAGGGCTTTCCCGAACTGATCCGGGAGTCACTGGCCGAACTCAAAGCCGTGACCGCGGAAGGCGCGTAACGGCCCAAACGGTTACCCGACGCGCGCGAAGAAGTGGCCGATGTCGTGCCAATCGAGGTCTGCAGCGTCAAGCGGTTTTGAGAATCACGAGTTGTTGAGTCGCTCGAGTCATGGCGACGTAACGGTCGACCGCGCCTTGGATGCCGTCGCCGAACGTGTCCGGGTCGACGAGGACGACAAGGTCGAACTCGAGCCCCTTCGACAACTCCGGAGTCAGCGAACGGACGCGCGACCCAGCCCGGACCGCTTCCACGCGCGGGTCGCCGCTGCAGATGACGCAGGCGATACCTTCCGCGTTCTCGGCCAGCCAGGTCTCCAGGATCAAGCCGAGATCCGAAACAAGGCCATGGACGACGGCTACATCGGTCTTGCGGATGGATGTCGGCACGTTGGCGTCCGGCAGGACGGCCCGGATGACCGGCTCGGCCTCCACCATGACCGCTTCCGGCGTCCGATAGTTGATGCTCAAACGGGCCAGCTTGAGTTGGCTCAGCCCGACCCGCTCGAGTCGTTCCTGCCATGACTCGGTGAACCCGTGCCTGGCCTGCGCCCGGTCGCCGACGATGGTGAAGCTCCGCGACGGGCAGCGGAGCAGGAGCATCTGCCACTCGGCGTCCGTCAGTTCTTGGGCCTCGTCGACCACGACGTGCGCGAACGGGCCGGCGAGCGCCTCCGGCGTAGCGCCGGGGATCCCGGCCTCGTCGACGAGGGCCTCGCGGAAATCCTCACCCCGAAGCATCGTGACGAGACCGCTGCCGTATTCGTCGTCGGCGACCGCGATCAGGTCATCGACGACTTGCTCCATTTGCTCCCGCCGCGCGGCGACACTCGCTTCGTGTCGGCGCTGTCGCCGCGAGGTCTCCGGGTCGCCGAGCCGCTGCCGCGCCGCATCCAGGAGCGGCAAGTCCGACAGCGTCCACGCTTGGGGATCGCGGCGCTGTAATGCCTGGACCTCGTCGGGGCGCAGCCAGGGCGCGCATTTGCGCAAGTAAGCGGGTACCGACCACAGGTCCGCGACCAGGTCAGTCGCGTCGACCAACGGCCAGGTTCGGTTGAACGCGGTGCGCAGCTCGTCGTCCTGCAGGAGCGACTTTCGAAGCTGATCGGCCGGTACATCCTCGTCGTGCTTGGCCATCAGGATCCTGAGCAACTCCTCCCAGACCTGCTCACGCGCCGCGTTGTGCGGGGTCCCGCGGTCGGGTACGTCGAACGCCTCGGCCCAATCATCAGGGCTGAGCCAGAGGTCGGACCAGTCTGTCGACACGGTTAGCCCTCTCGGGGGCGGCTCCTCGTAGAACCTGACCGCGGTCTCGATCGCGTGCACCAGATCGGCAGCCGACTTCAGAGCGGCCACCTGCGGATCGCTCTCCGTCCGCGCCGACGCTCCCTGCGCGACGAGCTCGCGCAGCGTGCAGGTCTGCACCCCCTCCTCGCCGAGGCTGGGCAGCACGTCGGCGACGTACGCCAGGTAGGGCTGGTGCGGGCCGATGAACAACACGCCGCCCCGGTGGTGTCCGATCTGCGGGTCGGCGTACAGGAGGTAGGCGGCTCGGTGCAGCGCGACCACGGTCTTCCCGGTGCCCGGACCGCCGTCGACGACGAGAGCGCCGGGCGATCCCGCGCGGATGACGGCGTCCTGGTCGGCCGCAATCGTGGCGAGCACGTCTCGCATTTGCGGCGACCGGCTGCTGCCGAGACTCGCGACGAAAGCCGACTGATCATCGAGTGCGGCGGCGTGCCCTTCGAACCCGTCTGCGGTGAACACCTCATCCCAGTAGTCGCTGATACGACCGCGGGTCCACCGGTATCTGCGCCGGCTCGTTAAACCCATCGGGTTGGCGTGAGTCGCTCCGAAGAACGGCTCCGCCGCGGGCGAGCGCCAATCGAGCAACAACCGACCACCAGCACTGTCAGTGAGACCAAGGCGCCCGATGTATACGGGCTCGGGAGTGTCTGCGTAGACGATGTGGCCGAGGCATAGGTCCAAGCCGAAGCGCCGCAGAGTGCGCAAGCGAGCGGTCAGCCGGTGCACCTGCAGGTCGCGATCCATCGCCTCCTGCCCGATGCCGCCAGGTGTTTTGCGCTCCACGTCGAGCCGCTCTGACAGGTCGGCAATCGACTGTTCGAGGCTCTCCGCGATGGCCGCGAAGTGGCGCTCGTCCGCCGCAATCAGGCGCGGGTCGTCCTTGGCTTTGAGGTGGTCGGGAAGGGCAAAAGCGCTGGCAGATAAGGGGTTCACGTCATCTCCGATCCGAGGTTCGTGGCCTCGACCGGCGATTGTGCGGCACGACCCGGGTCTTGCCGCAAGCCCCAGGGTGCGCTATACGTTGAAAGTGGAAGGGAGTCGGTACTCCCCGTCCTCGCGGATCCTCAGGCCGTTGGCCCGCGTGCATTGAGTGCGCTCGGAGGGATTCGAACCCCCAACCTCTTGATCCGTAG
>DATCFU010000146.1:0-13718 GCA_036509315.1 Acidothermaceae bacterium | reverse complement strand
ACATCACCTTGTAGACGTCGATGGTGGTCTCTTGCGGCGCAGATGTGAACCCGCCATCGACGCCGTTTTGCATACGCGGCAACAAGATGGTGTCGCGGAACTGCTCCCAGCTGTCCTGCGTCTCGTGCACGGCCACGATCGTCCAACCACCCGGTGACTCACCCGCCGCGTGGAAGACCTGACCCGCAGGAAGCTGGCCCGTTCCCGGGTGGACTGCGGCGATCGATGCCTCGTTCTGCTCAGCGGTACCCCCTGGGAAGAAGTGCACGACCCCGAACGGCTTGGTGCTCATGTCTGCTCCTTAGGCGTGAAAGGTACTTGACATGCCAAGTAATAGTCCTGGTTACTTGGCATGTCAAGCATTTGTCGTAGACTCCGTTTGTGAGTACAGACGGAGCGGACACTGTCGAGCGCTGGACGCCCGCATGGCTGGCGCTGATCCGGACGCATGCACGGCTGTGGGACCAGGTCGAGGCGCGGATGCGCCGCGATAGCGGGCTCACGATGCCGCGCTACGACGTCCTTATGCAGCTGGAGATAGCGGGCGGGCGCCTCGGACTCACCGACCTGGCCGGGGCGATCGTGTTGTCGCCGTCAGGTCTGTCGAAACTTCTCGATCGGATGGAATCGTCTGGCCTCCTGCGTCGCGAGGATGATCCGCACGATGCTCGGTCGACGTTCGCGACGATCACCACGCGTGGCAAAACGCTGGTGAAGAAGGCCAGGCAAAGCCACCACGCGTGGTTAAAGCAGCTATTCGGGGACGCACTCGACGACCGAGATCTGGCCGACCTGACACGGGTCATGGATCGGATAGACATGCGTGCACCACGCGCCTAGACCCATCGCACTTATACCGGAACGCGTCACAGGGTGAACACGACCTTGCCGAACACGTTGCCCGACACCATCGCGGCGAAACCCGCACGCGCGTCCGACAGTGGCAAGACGCGGTCAATGGTCGGCCTAACACCAGTAACCGTAAGGAAATTCAGCAGTTCGACGAGCTCGTGACGCGTGCCCATCGTCGACCCAATCACGCGCAGTTGTTGGAAGAAAACCCGACTGAGTTCGGCCGATGGCGCGTTCCCGCTGGTCGCACCGCAGGTGACGATCGTGCCGCCAGGCTTCAAGCAACGCAGCGAATGCGCCCACGTCGCCGCACCCACGCTGTCGAACACGGCGTCGACGCGTTCTGGCAAGCGGCCACCCGACTCGTACGCCGCGTCCGCGCCGACCCGCAGCGCGAGGCCGCCGCGATCCAGCGATCGGCTGGTCACCCACACCCGGCGTCCGGCTGCCTTTGCCAACGCGATGAGCGCAGTTGAGACACCGCCACCGGCTCCCTGAACCAGCACGGTGTCGCCGGGACGGGTGCCTGAGTTGGCGAAAATCATTCGGTACGCGGTCAGCCAGGCGGTCGGCAAGCAGGCGGCCTCCTCGAAGCTGAGCTCGGCCGGCTTTGGCACCAGATTGCGGGCCGGAACGACAACGAATTCCGCAAGTGCGCCATCGAATCGCTCCGACAACAGGCTCCGAGTCGGGTCCTTGGTCTCATCGCCACGGCCCGCGTCCGGATCGCCGATGACGCCGTGAACGACGACTTCGTTGCCGTCGTCGTCGAGTCCTGCCGCGTCGGAACCGAGAATTCGAGGCAATTCGTCGGCACTGAGGCCGACCCCCCGCAGGCTCCAGAGATCGTGCTGGTTCAGTGCCGCGGCCTTGACCCGCACCCGTGCCCAGCCACCGGTAGGCAACGGATTCCGTACCTCACCGACACTGAGGCCAGCTAGCGGATCGGCAGGATCAAAGGACGTCACGCTCGCGGCAAGCATGAAAGCGACGGTACGCCGTCCCGCGAGAGCCACCCATCGACGTCCCGACGTGGGCCCTCGGCATTTGTGTCCGGATCTTTACCGACTGCCCCCGCAGTAGGCGCTTAACCTGCTGGAAAGATGCACCAAGCATGATGTGCACCAGGCCGGGCGACCCCCGGCTTGAGATCGCCGGAATGCGGGCCCGTATTGGGAGCCGGAAAGCCGGCCACTACCTGGAGGATCTGTGACACCGCTTCGCCTTCGACCACGAACCCAAGCAGCCGGCGTCATCGCGATCGCGGCCGCCCTTGCGCTAACCGGTTGCGCGAGTAAGAAGAGCACGGCCGGTTCTAGCCCGAGCTCGGCAGCGCCACCGCCCGCCACGACCGCGGCGGCGTCCGCAGCCCCATCGACCGCGGCTGCGTCCACTCCAGCGGGTAGCGCCGCAGCCGATCCCGCATCGCTGTTGCCGGCCGCGATTAAGTCAGCCGGGGTGCTCAATATTGCAACGGACGCGTCGTACGCACCCAATGAGTACTTCGACACCGATGGCAAGACCATCATCGGTCTCGACGTCGACCTCGGAAACGCGATCGCCGCGAAGCTCGGTCTGAAGGCCAACTTCCAGAACGTCACTTTCGACGCGATCATCCCGGCCCTCGCCGCGGGCAAGTACGACCTCAGCTTGTCATCGTTCACCGACACGAAAGCTCGCGAAGCGACGGTCGACTTCGTCGACTACTTCAATGCCGGCGAGTCGTTGATGGTCCTTGCCGGGAACCCGAAGGGCGTCACCGGGCCCGACCTGAGCCTGTGCGGCCTGACCATCGCCGTCGAGAAGGGCACCACCGAGGAGAGCGAGATCCCGGCGCTCTCCAAGAAGTGCACGGACGCCGGAAAGAAGGCCATCACAGGTCTCTCGTCCGACGACCAGAACGGCGCCAACCTCGCGCTGACGAGTGGTCGAGCAGACGTTGGCTCGGCGGACTCCCCGATCGCGGCATACGCCGTGAAGCAGCTCGCCGGCAAGATCCAGCTCGCAGGCCAGATCTACGAGACCGCCCCGTACGGCATCGCTATTCCGAAGAGCCCTGGGCTCGCACCCGCCATTAAGGCCGCGCTGGCCTCGATGATTGCGGACGGCAGTTACAAGACGATCCTCGACAAGTACGGCGACAACGCGGGCGCGATCACGGCACCGGCGATCAACGGCGCGACCAGTTGACCCTGACATGACGTCGGGTGGCGACGCTTCTGTGGCACCACCTGACAATGTTGTGACGGGACGGCCCGAGAACATTCGGGCCGTCCCGGTTCGACATCCTTGGCGATGGGTTGCGATTGCCGTGATCGCCGTGCTCGTAGCGATGCTCGTGCACATGCTGTTCACCAACCCGAATCTCGAGTGGCCTACAGTCCGCAAGTATCTCTTCAGCAACATCATCCTGCGCGGCGTGTGGATGACCATCAAACTGACCATCCTGTCGATGGCTATCGGCATCGTGTTGGGCACGCTGGCCGCCGTCATGCGGCTGTCGGAGAATCCGGTGGTCAAGGGAGCTGCCTGGCTCTACGTCTGGTTCTTCCGCGGTACGCCGTTGCTCGTGCAGATTGTCTTCTGGTTCTCGATCCACTTGCTGTTCAAAACGCTCGCGTTCGGCATACCGTTTGGCCCGCATTTCGCCGGCGAGAACACGAATAACCTGATCCCACTGTTCACAAGCGCCCTGCTCGCGTTGAGCCTGAACGAGGGCGCATACATGTCGGAGATCGTCAGGGCAGGAATTCTTTCAGTCGACGAAGGCCAGAGTGAGGCTGCGCACGCGCTCGGTATGACAAAGACTCAGACGATGCGTCGCATAGTGCTGCCGCAGGCAATGCGTGTCATCGTGCCACCAACCGGGAACGAAACGAACAGCATGTTGAAGAGCACGTCACTTGTCAGCACGATCGGCATTTTCGAGTTACTGCGATCGGCCCAGGCGATCTACAACAACAACTACAAGACGATCCCGCTGCTCATCGTCGCCGTTATCTGGTACCTCGCCATGACGTCGATCCTGCAAGTCGGGCAGTTCTACCTCGAACGTCACTATGGCCGGGGCTCGACCCGTACGGTTCCACTTACCCCAGTGCAAAAAGCCAAGCTTCTCTTCTCGAGCGTGCAGAACCGCGGTAGCCACCCATGACCAATCTCATGGTCGACGCCCAGCAGGTGCACAAGTCGTTCGGCCCTGTACAGGTTCTCAAAGGCATCGATTTCCAGGTCGCGCCAGGACAGGTTGTCTGCTTGCTTGGCCCATCGGGCTCGGGCAAGAGCACGTTTCTTCGCTGCATCAACCATCTCGAGAAGATCAACGCAGGTCGGCTGTTCGTCGACGGCGAGCTCGTCGGCTATCGCCAACAGGGCGACAAGTTACACGAGCTCTCAGAGAAGGACGTCGCGAAGAAGCGCACCGAGATCGGCATGGTGTTCCAGCACTTCAATCTCTTCCCGCATATGACAGCTATCGGCAACATCATGGAGGCACCACTCCTTGTGAAGAACGAGCCGAAGGTCGAAGTGCGACAGCGCGCGACCGAGCTGCTTGCCAAGGTCGGCCTGGGCGACAAGGCGAGCGCCTACCCTCGTCAACTGTCCGGCGGCCAGCAGCAGCGGGTGGCGATCGCTCGTGCGCTTGCGATGCGGCCCAAGCTCATGCTCTTCGACGAGCCGACCTCTGCCCTCGACCCCGAACTGGTCGGCGACGTGCTCGCCGTGATGAAGGACCTCGCGAGCACAGGCATGACCATGATCGTCGTGACCCACGAGATCGGATTCGCTCGCGAGGTCGCGGACACGGTCGTCTTCATGGACGGCGGGGTGGTGGTCGAGCAGGGTCCGCCGTCCGAGATCATCGCGAACCCACGCCACGAACGAACGAAGGCGTTCCTCTCACAGGTTCTGTGACGCTCCCACTAGGCTCACCGTCCATGGAAGTTCGCGAACTCGCCGTCCCCGGCGCTTGGGAGTTCACGCCTCGCCAGATCGGCGACGAGCGTGGCGTGTTCCTCGAGTGGTTTCGTGCCGACGTGGTCAACCGCACGATCGGGCACAGCCTCGAGATCGCGCAGTGCAACCAGTCGGTCTCGCGCCGCGGCACGGTTCGCGGTATCCACTACGCCGACGTGCCACCCAGCCAGGCGAAATACATCTACTGCCCGGGCGGCGCCGTGCTCGACGTCATCGTCGACATCAGAGCCGGCTCTCCGACCTTCGGCGCCGTCGACACGGTCCGTCTCGACAACGTCGACCGCCGCGCCGTCTACCTGTCCGAGGGCCTCGGGCATGCGTTCATCGCGTTGACCGACGGCGCGACCGTCACGTACCTCTGCTCGACCGGCTACGCGCCCGACCGCGAACACGGCGTGAACCCCCTCGACCCGGCCCTGCGAATCCCCTGGCCCGACAACCTCGAGCCGGTGCTGTCCGACAAGGACCGCGCCGCGCCGAGCCTGGCCGAAGCTGCCGAACAAGGCGTGCTGCCGACATACGCCGAGTGCCTCGCCTACTACGCCTCACTGCACCGCGCACGCGGCTGACACCCGATACATCCGGTCAGGGCGGAAGCATGCCGGCCGTCGAGCACTACATCACCGTGGTCGCTGCCACGACGCTGCTGCCCACTCCGCTGGTGCCCGAAGTGTCGTTGTACGGCGCCGAGAACGCGTACGACGTGTGGAGCCTCACTGACGACGGCGACGAGTCGGCGCCGATGCCGTTCTGGTCGTTCCCGTGGGCGGGCGGGCAAGCGTTGGCCCGTTACATCCTCGACCACCCCGACGTCGTGGCTGGCCGCCGCGTGCTCGACCTTGCTGCCGGTTCGGGGCTTGTCGCGATCGCGGCCAAGCTCGCCGGCGCGGCCGAAGTCACCGCGAACGACATCGACCCCTACGCCGCGGCAGCGCAAGAGATGAACGCGAAGGCGAACGGCGTCCAGATCGGCGCCGTGATGGCCGACGTCCTCGATGCCGAGACCGACGCTGACGTCGTCCTCGCAGGCGACGTCTGTTACGAGCGCGAGCTCAGCCACCGACTGCTCGCGTTTATGCTTCGCGCCCGCGACCGCGGCGCGGACGTGCTGTTGGGCGACCCTGGCCGCACCTACCTGCCGCGCGAGTATCTGGCACACGTGGCCAGTTACGACGTCCCGACGACGCTGGTGCTCGAAGACCAGCAAACGAAGCGAACCACGATCTGGACGCTGCGCGCCGACTAGCGGCGACGGAACGGGTAGTACCGGAACAGCACCTTGCCGACCACGCATGCGTCGGGCAGGACGCCGAAGACGCGGCTGTCGTCGAGCCCCGCCGTCGCGTTGTCCGACAGCAGCCACCACCCGCCGTCCGCTCGGCGAGCCGCACGCTTCACAAGGAGCAACCCCTCGACATTCGGCCGGCGGGCAACGACCAGGGCACCCACGTCGACGCGCGACCACCGGGAAACCAGCAGGCAATCACCTGGCCGCAACGCCGGCAGCATCGAATCGCCGGCGACGACCACGCGTGAGAACGGCAGCCGCATTTCGATGATCACCTCCCGCGCGATTGAAGCCCACGATGCCAGGGGTAGTGTCCAGCCAGATCAGAAGATCGACGCACCCGATCCGTTGCTGCGGAGGATTAGCTATGAAGCTGCTTGCCAGAATTCTCACTCCCAAGACCGTGGTTCACGCGCACTGTGACCTGCCGTGCGGCGTCTACGACCCGGCGCAGGCACGCATCGAGGCCGAGTCGGTTAAGGCCATCTGCGAGAAGTACCAGGCGAACGACGACCCGGCCTTCCGTACCCGCGCGCTGATCATCAAGGAGCAGCGTGCCGAGCTGGTCAAGCACCACCTGTGGGTGCTGTGGACCGACTACTTCAAGCCGCCGCACCTCGAGACCTACCCGCAGCTGCACACGCTGTTCTGGGAGGCCACCAAGCTCGCCGGCGCTGCCGGGGCAAAGGGCCAGCAGGACCCCGCCATCGCCCAGCAACTCCTCGACAAGATCGCCGAGATCGACACCATCTTCTGGGCGACCAAGAAGGCCTAGGAGCAGGCGACGAGAGGGCGGGCCGAGCGTGATCCGACCAGCCCGGCCCGACGACGTCCCGACGATCTTGGCGTTGATCCGCGAGCTCGCCGCGTACGAGCGCGAGCCCGACGCGGTGGTCGCAACGGAGGCGGGTCTCGAGGCAGCGCTGTTCGACGAGCGAGCGGCGTTGTTCGGCCTGATCGCCGAACATCCTGGCGAGGACGGGCCGGTCGTCGCCGGGTTCGCGCTGTGGTTCCTCAACTTCTCGACGTGGCTGGGCCGCCACGGTATCTACCTCGAAGACCTCTACGTGCGACCGGAGCTGCGTGGTCACGGCTACGGCCGCGCGCTCCTCATCGAGCTCGCGCGGATCGCCGACGAACGCGGTTACGGGCGCCTTGAGTGGGCAGTCCTCGACTGGAACGAACCCGCGCATCGCTTCTACGAATCGCTAGGCGCCGTCCCGATGCAGGACTGGACTATCTGGCGAGTCAGCGGCGACGGCTTGGCGGCGCTCGCAAGCAGGGCGGACGTCGATGGGCGCGCCTGATCACACAAGGGCCCGGTCACGGGAAGGCCTGGTCACGGAACGGCCTGGTCACGGAACGGCCTGGTCACGGACAGGTAGCCGCCCGCGCGGTACCGTGAAGCCCGGCATACCTGGCGGTACCTGCACACACAGATGGAGCGCGACGCGTGTCGACCACAGAGGGCGTGCCAGCACTAGGCGCGGACAGGGACACTTGGCCGGCTCGTAATCGCGCCGGTGGTGACTTCGTATCCGTACGGGTACCGGCCGCCGCGGCCTACCTGTCGGTGCTGCGCACCACGACCGCGAGCCTGGCGGCTCGGCTCGACTTCACCCTCGACGAGATCGAAGACCTGCGTATCGCGGTCGACGAAGCGTGCTGCCTGCTACTCGCAAGTGCGGTCGAAGGTGCAGAGCTGACCAGCGTCTTCGCGATGTCGGCCGACTCGATCCAGATCTCGGTTTCTACGATGACCGACAACGGCCACCCGCCGAGCAGGGACTCGTTCGCGTGGACAGTGTTGTCCGCGTTGGCCGGAGAGGTCGACGCCTGGATCGAAACCGACGGGCAGCAGACGATCTCCTTGATCAAGCACCGGAGCAGGGACCTGCTGACGTGAGCACCAGCCCCGACGTGCACGCGGACGGCGGACTCGAGCCTGCGACGCCGGAAGTGATCCTCGACCCGGCAACCGGCGAAGTCGTGACCGCTGAAGTCCTCGCCGTCGAGATCCCGGGCGCAGATGACGCCGCCCCCGTCGTCACCGCCAGGTCGGAGCAGGCCGCACGCGATCGCGCGCGCGCCCGCGCACTCTTCGCCGAGATGGCGAGCCTGCCGGAAGGTTCCCCTGAACGGCACGCGATCCGCGATCAACTCGTTGAGACGCACCTGCCCCTCGTCGAGTACCTCGCGCGCCGATTCCGCAACCGCGGCGAGCTGCACGATGACCTCGTGCAAGTGGCCACGATTGGGTTGATCAAGTCGGTCGACCGGTTCGATCTGGAGCGCGGCGTCGAGTTCTCGACCTACGCCACGCCCACCATCGTGGGCGAGATCAAACGGCATTTCCGCGACAAGGGTTGGGCGATCCGCGTTCCGAGGCGGCTGCAGGAGCTGAAGCTCTCACTCGCGAAGGCGACTGGCGAACTGTCCCAACGCAACGGTCGGTCGCCGACGGTCGCCGAGCTCGCAATGTTCCTCGACATGAGTGAGGACGACGTCCTCGAAGGTTTGGAGTCGGCCAACGCGTACTCGACGGTTTCGCTCGACACCCCCGAAAGCGGTGACTCCGATGCGCTGGCCGTGGCCGACACCCTCGGGGTCATCGACGAATCCCTTGAGGGCGTGGAATATCGCGAATCGTTGAAGCCGCTGCTCGATCAGTTGCCGCCGCGCGAGAAGCGCATTCTGCTGCTCCGATTCTTCGGCAACATGACGCAGTCACAGATCGCCATCGACCTCGGCATCTCCCAAATGCACGTATCGCGCCTACTCGCGCGCACCCTTGCGCAGCTCCGCGAAGGACTGCTCGTCGAGGAGTAGTCGGTTCAGTCGGTCGACTCGTTAAGACGGTGCGTCGTCGATGGTGCGAAGATGGCGACCAGCCCTGCCAGCCCGCAGACCGCCATCGGAACTCCGACAAGCTCGCCGCCGTGCGCGATCGTGGTCACTCCGATCGGAAGCACGATGAGTTGCGTCAATACGGTCGGCGACCTCGACCAGCGCCGGGCACGGGCGAGACCGCGAACCACCAGACCGAGACCAATCGCGCCAATGGCTGCCATGCCAACGACGGCCCACAGATCACCGGAATCGAAAGGCCGATGCCCCGCCAGCTTGTAGACCGACAACCCAATGGCGGACGACGCGAGCCCCAGCGCCTCGACGCCAGTAGCGACAAGAGCAACAAGCAAAGGGACGCCGAGGGGCTGCGGATTGGAGACGTCTCGCGCATTGCGCTTGGATACCTCGCGCTTGGATACCTCGGGCCTTGGCACGCAGCGAAGATAGCCGGTGCGTCACACGCGAGGTGATGCGGAGCACGCAAACCAACGGCGTACCCTTGATCAATGCGAGCGCTGCTGGTTGCCAATCTGAATGCAACCGCCATGACGCCACGAAAGCGTGAAGTCATCGTCCGCGCTCTTGGCAGCGAACTGAAGATCGATGTCGCCGAGACCGACGGCCGCGGCCACGCCGCTGATCTCGCCGCGCAAGCCCGCGCCGACCAGTTCGACCTCGTGATCGCCGTCGGCGGCGACGGCACCGTGAACGAGGTCGTCACCGGCCTGCTACGAGAAGGTGTCGGACCCGACACCCCACGCCTCGCCGTCGTTCCTGGCGGCAACGCGAACGTCTTTGCCCGCGCGCTTGGCCTGCCGTCCGAACCGATCGAGGCGACCGGGGCCGTGATCGAGCGACTCCGAGCCGGCCGCGAACGGCAGATCGGCTTGGGTCGGTTGACCACCGCCGGGCTCGATCGGTGGTTCACCTTCTGTGCGGGATTTGGGCTGGACGCCGAGATTGTCCGCGAGGTCGAGCGCCGTCGCCTCGATGGCGCGAAAGCGACACCCGCCCTGTTCATGCGAACCGGGCTCCGCCAGTTCTTCCGAACCGACCGGCGCCATCCGGCGCTCGCGCTCGAGACGCCCGGCCAGGATCCGGTGGAGAGGTTGTTCATGACGATCGTCACGAACACCACACCCTGGACATACTTCGGTGACCGGCCGCTCGAGCCGACGCCCGACGCATCGTTTGAGACCGGCCTCGACGCCTTTTCGCTGCGTCGGCTTGGCACGGTCGGCACCGGGAACAATCTGCGGCGACTGCTGGTCGGCGGCCCGACGCGCAAGGGCGTGCTGCTGCACGACCTGCCCCTCCTGACGCTGCGCACGACGCACCCGATTCCGATCGAGGTCGATGGCGAATATCTGGGCGAGCATTCCGATCCGGTCCTCTTCTCGGTGCCCGAGGCCCTCGCCGTCATCGCCTGACGCCGGAGGCATTCCAGTGCCGGATGTGTCCTACGCCACAGGTACAAATCACCACCTGGATGAAATTGACGTGGCCCGACCCTTGCGAAGGGCTCGGTCGCCTGATTTAGTCGAGGGCGGAGCGGCGTTGACGGATGAGTTCGTGAACGTGTTCACAAGGAAAATGGTTTAAACACACCCAGACCTGGGTAACGCGGTGTGTACTGTCGCAAGTCGCCCACCACCCGCCCCACCACCCGAGCCCCGACGAGTAGATGAGCGCGGGATTGTCCCGCTGACTGCTGAGGAGATGGACCACATGGACTGGCGCCACCGCGCTGCTTGCCGTGACGAAGACCCCGAGCTCTTCTTCCCGATCGGCAACACCGGCCCAGCCCTTCTCCAAATCGATCAGGCGAAGGCGGTTTGCCGGCGTTGCCCGGTCGCCGAGCCATGCATCGCGTGGGCGCTTGAGACGGGCCAAGATTCCGGCGTGTGGGGTGGCCTCTCCGAAGACGAACGGCGCGCTCTTAAGCGTCGCGGCGCTCGATTGCGCCCGCAAACCGTCTAGGTCCGCGCAACCAGCTGGTTCCTCACTCTGACCGCACAGGGATCCTCAGCGTCGCCACCGTGCCACCTCCTGGCCGCTCTCTGACGTCGAGCCGACCTCGAAGATCCCCCTCGACCAGCGTCCTGACGATCTGCAACCCGAGCCTCGGCGACCCCGACATAGAGAACCCGACCGGCAGTCCCTCGCCGTCATCGGCGACCACGATCTCGAGTTCTTGCTCAAGGCGGCGGGTCGACACCTCGACCACGCCAGATCGGCCGCGTAGGCCGTGTTCAAGAGCGTTCTGCAGCAACTCCGTCAGGACCATCGACAGCGGAGTTGCAAGCCCGGCCGGCAACTGCCCGAACGTACCCACACGCCGTGGCAGCGAGCCCGACTCAGCGGCCGAAACCTCACCCACCATCGCGATCAGACGATCGGCGACCGGGTCGAAGTCGATCGGACCGTCGAGCGTCTGCGACAGCGTGTCGTGCACCAAAGCAATCGCCCGTACCCGCCGCACAGCCTCTTCGAGGGCCGCCCGCGCCTCCGGGATGTCCAGCCGCCGAGCCTGCAGTCGCAACAGTGCAGCCACCGTCTGCAGGTTGTTCTTGACCCGATGATGAATCTCGCGAATGGTCGCGTCCTTGCTCACGAGAGCGCGCTCGCGGCGCCGCAGCTCCGTGACGTCGCGAAGCAACACCAAGGTGCCGACCCGCTCGCCACCCGGTAGTAGCGGAATTGATCGCAGCCGCAAGACCACACCACGCGCTTCGACCTCGACGTCCGACTCACGAGCCGACCCACCGCTGACCAGCCGGCTGATCGGCTCGTCAATGAGGCCGACCGGAGGCGCCAGCGTCGCGGTCGTCTCACCGAGATGGATGCCTACGACATCGCCCGTCAGCCCGAGACGCCGGTAAGCCGAGACCGCGTTGGGGCTCGCGTACGTCACCAACCCCTCGGCGTCCAAGCGAAGAAGGCCGTCGCCGGCGCGAGGTGAGCTATCCGAATCGACCTGGCCACCGGAAAAGGGAAATCTGCCCTCCGCGACCATCCGAGCGAGATCGGCCGCGCTGGCGAGATAGGTCAGCTCGAGCCGGCTCGGCGTGCGGGCCGTCGCCAAGTTCGTGTGTCGGGCGACCACCGCAATAACCCGGTCGTCACGACGCACCGGGATCGTCTCCTCACGAACCGGGATCCCTTCGCCCCACTCGGGATCGCCCTCGCGACAGATGCGACCTTCACGCCACGCTCGGTCGACAAGGATTCGCTTGCCGTCAGCGATCCGCTGGCCGACCTTGTCTTCGACATACGCCGTCTGTGCCGTCACCGGCCGGATCTGCGCGACCGCGATAAAGCCTGGCGGTTCCGAGGTACGGACCCACAACAGCAAATCGGCGAACGACAGATCCGCGAGGAGCTGCCATTCGCCGACAAGCAGGTGAAGCCAGTCAAGGTCCGCGTCGGCCAGCGACGTGTGGCGCCGGACGAGGTCGACCAGATCAGGCACAGCGAGACGACCGGTGCGCCTGTCGAACCGCTGGTCTAGTCGGGCAGCCGAAGGCCGCTGGCGGTGTCGAAGAGGTGCAATGCCTCGGTCTTCGGACGAAGCCCGATGACGTCACCCTTCAACGGCACCTTCGCCGCGTCGGCCGCCCGCACCACGATCGTCTTGCCGCCCTCGATCTGCGGGGTGACGTAGGAGTACGAGTCAGACCCGAGCTCCTCGACGACCTCGACCGTGGCCTGCAGCCCATCGGCCGGAGACACGATGTCCCAGCCTTCAGGGCGGACGCCGATCGTGACGGTGCCACCGGTGAGTGCAGCCCGCTGCGCAGGTGTCAGTGGCATGACCGTGTGCGAGAGCGTCAAGCCGGCTTCGGTCACCGGCAGGTCGATGAGGTTCATCGCTGGGCTGCCCATGAAGCCCGCCACGAACACGTTGACCGGGCGGTCGAAGAGGTTGCGCGGCGTGTCGCACTGCTGGAGCAGACCGTCCTTGAGTACCGCAACCCGGTCACCCATGGTCATGGCCTCGACCTGGTCGTGCGTGACGTACACGGTCGTGACACCAAGGCGCCGCTGAAGCGAGGCGATCTGGGTGCGGGTGGCCACGCGGAGCTTGGCGTCGAGGTTCGACAGCGGCTCGTCCATGAGGAACACCTGCGGCTGCCGCACGATCGCGCGACCCATCGCGACTCGCTGGCGCTGACCGCCGGAGAGCCGGGCCGGCTTGCGGTCGAGGTAGGGCTCAAGGTCGAGCAGCTTGGCGGCTTCGAGCACCCGCTGCTTGATCTCCGCCTTCGGCCGCTTCTTGATCTTGAGGTGGAAGCCGATGTTCTCGGCAACGGTCATGTGGGGGTACAGCGCGTAGTTCTGGAACACCATCGCGATGTCCCGGTCCTTCGGCTGGACGTCGGTAACGTCGCGGTCGCCGATCATGATCTGGCCTTCGTCCACCGCCTCGAGGCCGGCGAGCATGCGCAGCGCCGTCGACTTGCCGGAGCCCGACGGCCCGACCAGGACCATGAACTCACCGTCGTGGATATCCAGGTCGAGCCCGGAGACGGCAGCAATGGAAGTACCCGGGTAGATCCGGGTCGCGTGGCGGTATTCGACCTCAGCCATCAGTGGGGCTCCTCGAAGGTGTGGCGGTACATGTTCGTCTTACAGTGCTGCAACCGGTCGCACTCCTGCGCGCGATGGTACGTGCGGGTTAGAACATCCTTAACGGAGGGTGTCATTAGTCCCGCGCGTCGGCAAGACTAACGGCGTATCTGACCTGCCC
>DATCFU010000145.1:0-7081 GCA_036509315.1 Acidothermaceae bacterium | reverse complement strand
GATATCGTTCGCACACTCGGTCACCCGGTTGAAGACCTCCAGTGCGCGATCGAGTTGCCCGGCTCTGGCCAGGCAATCGGCCAGCCAGTACGAACAAATCGCAAAGGCCGCCCCATCAGCGCCGGTCCATCGCACAATGAGGCCGTTGTCGTTCAAATCTCTAGCGATCACGTTGATGGTCGCGAGCATGCGCGGATCGTCGGCCGGTAGGAAACCGACGATCGGCATCAACAACACGCTTGCGTCGAGATGGTTGGAACCGAACGCGCCGGTATAGGCGCCCAGCGTGCTCGACCAGGCTTTCTCGAGCACCGCGGCCCGCACGGCCCCGGCTGCTTGTTGCCAAATCTGCGGTCTCGCGTTGTTGCCGAGTCGGTCTGACATGCGCACCGCCCTGTCGAGCGCTACCCAGCAGAGCACCTTCGAACTCACGTAGTCGCGGGTGCCGTCGCGGCCCTCCCACATGCCGGAGTCTTGGTCGCTCCAATGGTCGGCGGCGTGGTCGGCCAACCTGCACAGCAGCGCGACGGTTGCCTTGTCGAGGTCGGTGAGATGGTCTCGCAGCTGCCATGCGGCATCGAGCACCTCGCCGGGCACATCGAGCTGCTCTTGGTCCCACGCACCGTTGCCGACACGTGCCGGCCGCGCGCCGTTGAAACCGGACAGGTTGTCAAGGGTGTGTTCGGTGAGATCGGCTTCGCCGTGGATGCCGTACACGACCTGGATGCGGGGTGAGCCGGCCGTTACGGTCGCGATCCACGAGAAGTAGCGCTGTGCTTCGTCGGGGCACGCAGCCACCCACAGCGCTTGGACGGTCATGCTCGTGTCACGTAGCCACGCGTATCGGTAGTCCCAGGTGGCATCGGGTGCTTCGGCCTCCACCAGCGAGGTGGTCGGAGCGGCGACGATCGCCCCAGTCGGCGCGTGGGTCAATGCTTGCAGCACGATCGCGCTGTGCTGCACCAAGTCTTGGTGGTGGCCTCGGTAACCCTCGTGTAGCCCGACCCACGATCGCCAAGCGGCGATCGTGTCGTCGAGATGCGCGCGTGGATCGCTGACTCTGATTGCGCCGAACGTGAGCGACGTCGTCACACAGGTTCCGGGTGCCGAAAGCCACGAAGCGGATGCGCTCGCGTCGTCCGCCGTCAGTGCTGCTTCGCACAGCAGCGTGACGCCGCCGCCGCGAATCTCGTAGCTCGACAGCGATTCGAGCGCAACGTCGCCGCGAGCGTAGTCGGGCCTCGGTGCGTGCTCGAGGTGCATCCGCACCGCACCGCTGACCCCTTCGACGACCCGTACGAGTACGTGGGGCGAGGTATGCCCGATGTCGTGGCCGCGTTCGCCGCGACCGAGTAACAACCCGTCGGTCACACGCACCACGCCGTCGCCGGTCGTAAACGTGCTTTCGAGCACGAGGGTGCCGGGCAGATAGCGACGAACGACGGACGCCGGTTGCTCGGGTGCAATGGAAAGGTGGCCGCCGTCTGGGTCGAGGAGTCGGGCAAACACGCTGGGGGAGTCGAAGTCGGGAGGGCAAAGCCATTCAACGCCACCGGAGCGGCCGACGATCGCTGCGGTCTGGCAGTCACCGAGCATGGCGAGATCGCCGATAGTGAGTGGTGCCGACTTCACTCGGTTGCCGATTTCATGGCCGTGCGTTACCCGGCCGCCCAGGGCCGGAAACGCTGTGGCGACCGCAGCGGCGCCGAGTCACGCCTTCGCACCTTGCGCGGTGACGGTCGACGGCAGCCTACGGTCGGCGGGTGACCAATTTCGATCTTGCGATCATCGGTGCAGGCTCGGGCAACTCGCTGATCACCCCGAATGGCGCGACACGCGAGTGGCACTGATCGAGCGCGCGACATTTGGCGGCACCTGTCTCGCACCGGTTGCGAGGTGCGAGGAGTCGTGCGGTGGTGTTCAGTTTCGTGACGATTTCGCGCAGCAACGCGGTCAAGGTGGCGCTCGCTGCGCGGGACAGCAAAATCCGTCAAGACCGGCACCGACTGCATCCAACGGGGGCTCATACGAAGCCACGATCGAGATCAGGCTGGCGCTGCCATCGGCTTCAGAAATCGTGAGGTTTGCTTCCAGCGAGGGGAACAACCGACCGGTCGGTCCGGTCGGCCGCCAGCGCAGCGGAACCACCACCTTGTGTCCCATGTAGTCGAACGGCAGCACCTCGACCAGCACTTGTTTGGCGAACCCGCGCGACCCGCCGGGCCCCACCCGCATCAGAAACGACGCACCTTCCTCGGCAGCCCGCCTGGACTCCTCGGTCAGTCCACCATCAGCCAGCGCCGCGTCTAGCGCCGCGTGAACAGCGTTAAACGGCAGCGACAATGGTGACTGCGCCTCGACGAACACCAACCCTCATCCCTTGACGATCGCGCCGACACTAACCGGCCTGCCCGATCCCGCACCGAAATCACGACCAGCGATGACCGATCCAGTCTCGGCGCCCGCAGGAACCTCACCGGAGAGCCGAAGGTCCCCAGCAAGGTGACCTTCGACACCGCAACTCTTGACGCCAAGCCGACTCAAGCCCCTGGATCGGGAGTGGCGGACCTGCCCGCAACCACAGAGCGCACGAAGCGCATTGTGCGTGCCTAATCGAACTCCCCTTGCGCGTGCGCCGACACCGTGGCCATGAAACCCGGGCCGTCGGCGTCGTCCTGCATGCGTGGGCAGTCCGGTGGATCTGAGCGCTCTGGAGGGTTGTCCTCGACCGTGCTGTCGCGCCAGCTTGCCGGGCTGGTCCCGCCGTGGCCGCGCGGTACATACGTCAAAGCTAGGGACACATGATCCGCATTTCACGACCATGGGACGACCGTGAGCGCACGAAAACCCTTGCGCAGCAAGGGTTTCCGCCGGAGCGGGTGACCGGGATCGAACCGGCATGGCCAACTTGGAAGGCTAGCGGGACACGTTCGTGTTTGAGCGTGAAATGGCCGTTGACCTGCGCGTATCTGTTTTTGATCTTGACCGCTGTGGTCCGTATTGGACCCCACTTTACCGGCCGTACGGCCCCGCTACGGCCCCGGTGTGCTCGTTTATGGTGCCGCGTCGTTGGGATCCGCTCAGGTGATCGCAATGGCCTCGCGGACCGGTCGGGCTCTGCGCCGGGTGGTGTCGCAGACGGAGGGGTCCGTCACCGTCTCGCTCTGCCGCCGCGGCGGTGGCGAATAGGTTCAGCGGCTGGCTTCGACCGACCCTGAGCTACTCCGGTGGCTGGCGGGCAGAACGAGCAATGACCAGTAGGTCCGTCCCGAGCGACGGCTGTTTTCCCTACTGAGTTCGCGTCGGCTTCGTTCTGGTGATCGTCACGCAGCAGCGGTCCGGTGCAGGGTCGAGATTGGCCTGCCACGCGGTGTTGTCGATCGCATCGAGCAGGCCGCCAACGAGGTCGAGGTTGATGCCGCAGACCAGGTCGGTGTAGTCCTGCGCCAAGCTGTGGAACGGGCAGTTGGCGAGCGTGATGCAGGTTGCGCTCGCGTTCGGCTGATAGCCGTTGTCGTCGAGTACCTCGCAGATCGCGCCTGTCACGGTGGCTTGACTCGGACGCGGCCCGGCGGCCTCGGCGGCGTCCTTGCCCAGCTTCGTGCCGTTCGTGACTGCTGCCCGGTGCAGTGCGTCGGTCAACGGTGTACCGGACTGCGCGGCGGTGGTGATTGCTTCGGCCATGATGCGGCCGGCGAGGTCGTAGTGCCGCTCGGGCAAGCTGACGGCGATGTCGCCCGCGGCGCGGCGGTAGTACTTAGTCGGGCGCCCTGCGCCTGGTCCCGTCCGGCCGGCTGGGCGGCGGTAGTTGACCTCGAGCAGACGATCGTCTTCGAGTCTGTCGAGATGGAACTTCGCGACGTGGTGCGCGACGCCGACTCCGGCGGCGGCCTGCTCGCGGCTCACCGGCTCCGCTTGCGCGACCACGTAGCGGTACAGCGTGAGGCGGACCGGTTCGCCCAGCGACGCCACGCTGCGGAGCGCAGTGTCCACCCGACTCTGGTGTTCTGCCGAGCGCATTGACGCTCCTTCCGTCCCATTCTAAAAGATACTCCCATTGACGAAAGATTAGCGGGAGGTCTAACGTGCGAACTACTGTCCGATAGAGGAGTCCGGACATGACGGCGACGCAGGTCCAGCTTCGACTGCAGTCAGCCCACGGGCTGCGCATCGCCGAATCCAACCCGCCGATCGATCTCCGCGCAGCTGAGATTGCGGTGCGCGCGCTGCTGATCGCGCTCGGCCAGGACCCGGACTCGGAGCACCTGCAAGAAACGCCACGCCATGTCGCCAGTGCGTACGCCGAGCTCCTCACGCCGCAGGCTTTTGAGCTCACGACGTTTCCCAACGACGAGGGATACGAGGAACTCGTCGTCGCCCGCGACATTCCCTTCCAGTCGTTGTGTGAGCACCACATGTTGCCGTTCCACGGCGTTGCGCATATCGGGTATCTGCCTGATCAGCGCATCGTGGGACTGTCCAAGTTGGCGCGCGTCGTCGACCGGTTTGCGCGGGGACTGCAGGTCCAGGAGCGGGTGACCAAGCAGGTGGCCGGTTGGCTCGACTCCAATCTGCACCCCAGGGGCGTCGGTGTGGTGATCGAGGCGGAACATCAATGCATGACCTTGCGTGGCGTACGCGCCCACGAATCGCGCACCATCACCTCAGCCCTACAAGGGCATCTGGGCCACGACGCCGCGGCTCGCCTCGAGTTCTTCGCACTGACCCGCCGCTAATCACCACTCGCTGTCGAGGCGACGAGTTATTCGTCGCTCGGTGCGGCGCGGCCGGGCCGGGGCTGGACGAGCCCCCTACCGTCTGTCTTAGCCGGCATCGACGGCGTCGGGTGTGAATGCCGCCTCCTCCTTGGCTGGCTGCGTGCCTTCGGTGGCCCGGGGCTCGCGCATGAATGTCGATAGCACTAGGGCAAGTGCGGGTAGTCCGATCAACGTCGCGAACATGAAATGCAGGCTCGTCAGGTCGGCGATCCAACCGAACAATGGGCTGAAAAGTCCGCCGACGCTTACCGCGAGCCCGACGGTCAGGCCGCTGGCCGTTCCTATCCGGTTGGGCAGGTAGTCCTGGCCGAGCATCACGAAAACGCCGAACGGCATGAACGCGCCGACCCCGACGAGCACCGTGAAGAGCAGTGCGATCGGCCGGTCCGCGGCCAGGGCCAGGCCGAGCATTGCTGGCACCGTAAG
Source organism: Acidothermaceae bacterium (assembly GCA_036509315.1). Lineage (GTDB taxonomy): Bacteria > Actinomycetota > Actinomycetes > Acidothermales > Acidothermaceae > PALSA-607. The sequence continues at coordinate 1,877 of DATCFU010000145.1, read as the reverse complement.
CGTAAACCCGAGTCGGATGGCGGTGAGCCGACGGGTACGGTCGGCGACCCATCCGCCGAGCAGTGTGCCGAGTGCGCCTGCAATCAGGAATGCGGTGAGCGCGGCACCGCCAAGAGCGCTTGAGGCGTCGAGGTGGTGGATCAAGTAGATCGCCAGAAACGACGTGAGCGCGGAGAAAAAGATCGACCGGACGATGACCACTGCGGTCATCTTCAGGAACGCCGGCCAGTTGTCGGTACCAGTCGGCGGGGCCGCGCGTCGGCGTCCGTCTGCGCCGTCGAGCACCGTGTCGAGCCTGGTGACCAGGATCATTGCCATTACGAGTGCGGGGACGATGAGCAGTGCGGTGCCGTGCAAACCTGCGAACAGCAGCACCGGCGTGGCGACCAGCGACCCGAGCGCGAAGCCGGCATTGCCCCCGACCGCAAAGAGACTCATTGCCCGGTTGTTGTCTCCTGACGCCTGCCGTGCGGCTCGTGCGGCTTCAGGGTGGAAGGCCGCGATGCCGAGCCCGGCGAGTGCGATGACCAACCAGGTGAGCAGGTAGGTCGACATGAAACCGGCGAGTGCGACGCCGGTGGCGGCGGTGACCATGCCGGCGGGGATCATCCAACGGCGCGGACCCCGGTCCGTCCACCATCCGAAGGCGGGTTGCGCAACCGACGACAAAACGGTGGCGGCGAGGGTTAGACCGGCAACGGCGGTGTAGCTGTAGTGGCGCTGAGTGACGAGAAACGGTAGCAACGCCGGAACGACACCTTGGTACATGTCGTCGACCGCATGGGCCGAGGTCATCATCGCGACGCCGTGGCGGTTCACGCATTCACCAGATTCGCGAGCGCGTCGTGGGTGCCGTCGAGATGCCGCCGGACGGCGGTGATCGACGCGTGCTGGTCTTTCTGGCGGATCGCCAGTGCCAGTTTGTCGTGCAACGCGCTGTGGTCTTTGGTCAGGGCTTCCATCCGCCGCACCTCGTAGACCCCGAGTGCCGCGGCTCTTTGCGCGTGAATCGCGAAGTCGCTCGGCGACGTGGTGGCCCGCACGAAAGTGCCGGCGCCTTGGCGGGCCTCCAGTATTCCGGCGTGCGCAGGCATCCTTACGGCTTGGCGCACGGTGGAGCGGCCGACACCCATGTGCGGTGCGAGCACTGGTTCGGCGGGTAGCCGGTCGCCGACACCGCACGTGCCGGTTGCTGATCGCGCAGATGGGCGATCGCCTGATCGACGAGCGGCGCGCGAACGAGCGCATCAGCCATGCCAACCCCTCAGGTCATCTGACGACTGAGGCTACCAAGGAGCTACGTACCTCGGATGATGCGAGTACGTAAGAACGCACGCACTAGGGACGCATGCTCGGTGGAGCGGGTGACCGGGATCGAACGGGCATTGCCAACTTGGACGGCGGGACACGATCGCGATTGAGCGTGCAGCGGGTATGCGCAGGGACGAGGCCCCGCAACACAGGCTGTGCGAGAGGCGACGACCTGGCGTTCCAGGTCGTTCGGCTGCACCGAGTCCAAGCCGAGACGCTGACCCACAACGTGCGCTCACAGCGAGTCCTCGATTGGCTCGGATTTGTCGAATACGGCCTGAACTCCAACGGCACGATCTACGTCGCCAACAACGGCGAATCAGCAGCAAGCGGGCGGAATCCTGCGCCTCAACTAGTCAATCGCACAAGCTGCGGGGCGACGCCGCCATCATCCGAAGGCAGCTCGCCGCGCACTGCGGCGACACGGAATCGCTGTGGGAAGTATTCGCCTGCGAACCTGCGGCGCAGCGAACCGGGCGGCACGTGTCCGAGCGCGACGAGAACGCGGCAGCAGGTTGTTGCTCAGCGAGAATGCTCGCAGGTACCTGCACCCCACGCGCGATCCA
>DATCFU010000144.1:0-21625 GCA_036509315.1 Acidothermaceae bacterium | reverse complement strand
ACGCCAGCAGGCAGCAGCGGGAAGTTCGCGATGGGCGAGGCCACCACGCTCGGCTTGCTCGTGCAACCGCTTGCCGTCGTGGGGACGGGCGGTATCGGGGAGGACGCCGCTGCGGACGGTGACGCCGACGCCGACGCAGAGCTCACGGGGGAGGACAGGTTGGCGGCCTTCTTATTGTTCCCTTGCAGCGTGAAGAGCAACACGATCCCCACGATGGCGATGACGCCGCCGGCCGACAGGCCTATCGCCGTGCGGCGCTTTGCCTTGGCTCGCGCCTGTGCGCGGGCGGCCATTCGCTTTTCGTACCGCTCGCGGGCGATCTGACGCTTCCGGTCCTTGCCGGCCACGCGGCCTCCTGTGTTGTCCTGGGTGGTGCATGAGCTGGTGGGTCACGGTCAGGTCTGCCCGGTGCTGCATTTGAGAGCGCCGACAGTCTAGAGGGGCCGGTAGGCTCGGACTGCAGCGCGACCGTCGTGGCCGCCAGCTCTCAGCAAAGCCCCAGTCATCCGGCCCGGTCCGGCCCGGTCCGGCCCGGTCCGGCTCGTGCCAGTCCGGGTCAGTCACAGCCGCGAGAAGGGACGATCGTGCTCGTCGTCGGGTTCCCGACCGGCCTTTTCGCGGCCAACTGCTACGTCGTCGCCCCGTCAGCGGGTGAGCAGTGTGTCGTCATCGATCCAGGGCAGGACGCAGTAGCTGGCCTTACGGAGGTCTTGCGCGAGCACCGGCTGCAACCGGCAGCCGTGCTGGTGACGCACGGACACATCGATCACATGTGGTCGGTTTTACCGGTCTGTGGCGCGAACGACGTCGCCGCCTACATCCACGGCAACGACCGTGATCGGCTGGCCGATCCGGTGGGCACATTGTCGCCTGACCTGGTTGAGGCGCTTGGCGTGGCGGGCGTGACGTTCGGCGAGCCCGATGACGTGCGTGAGCTCACCGACGGCGTGCTGCTCGACCTCGCGGGCCTCACCCTGACGGCCGACCACACGCCAGGTCACACCGAGGGGTCTGTGGTGTTCCGGACGGTCGAGGGCGGGCCGGACGGCGAGGGGCTGATGTTTTCTGGCGACTTGCTGTTTGCGGGTTCGATCGGCCGCACCGACAACGCCGGTGGCGACGACGTGGCGATGCGAGCGAGCCTCGCGCGGATGTTGACGTTGCCCGATGAGACGGTTGTGCTGCCAGGTCACGGACGATCGACGACCATCGGCCGCGAGCGCGCAACAAATCCGCACCTGCGCGGCTTGGCTGGCGTCCGTCAGGTGCGCCCGTGAGCACGATCGACGCCCCCAAGGGTGTGATGGAGTACCTGCCGCCAGAATCGGCGGCTTTCCTCGACGTCCGCGATGCCCTGAGCGCACCGGCTATTGCCGCCGGCTACGGCTACGTCGAGCTACCGACGTTCGAGCACACCGAGCTATTCGTGCGCGGAGTTGGCGAGTCGACCGACGTCGTCAGCAAGGAGATGTACACGTTCGACGATCGTGGCGGCCGGTCATTGTCATTGCGGCCCGAGGGCACGGCGGGCGTGATGCGCGCTGTGATTCAACACGGGCTCGACCGCGGCGCGCTGCCGGTCAAGCTCTGGTACGCCGGGCCGTTCTTTCGTGCAGAGAGGCCGCAGCTCGGTCGCTACCGGCAGTTCTTCCAAGTAGGTGTCGAAGCCATCGGCGTCGACGACCCGGCTCTCGATGCCGAGGTCATCACGATCGGCGACGACGGCTTCCGATCGCTCGGGCTCGCCGACTTCACGCTCGAGATCACTTCGCTCGGCGATGCGAAATGCCGGCCGGCTTATCGTGAGAAGCTCATCGCGTTCCTGGACACGCTCGATCTCGACGAGGCGACCCGCGCCCGCGGCCAGCTGAACCCACTGCGGGTGCTCGACGACAAGCGCACCGACGTGCGTCGCCAACTCACCGGTGCGCCGCTGATCGTCGATCACCTGTGCGCCGAGTGTGCGGATCACTTCGCGGCGGTGCGTGCGTACCTCGACGCGCTACGGGTGCATTACACGCTGAACCCGCGGTTGGTGCGCGGGCTCGATTACTACACGAAGACCACGTTCGAGTTCGTGCACCACGGCCTCGGCGCCCAATCGGGCATCGGCGGCGGCGGACGCTACGACGGCCTGATGGCAGAGCTCGGCGGTCAGTCGTTATCAGGAATCGGGTTCGGTCTCGGTATCGACCGCGCAGTGTTGGCCTGCCGTGCAGAGGGCCGCGATGTTGGTGTCACCCCGCGAGTCTCGGTGTTCTTCGTGCCCTTGGGCGACGCCGCCCGCGTCGAGAGCATCGCCACGATGGGGAAGCTGCGCCGCGCCGGCGTGCACGCCGACCTGGCTTACGGCACCCTCGGCCTGAAGGGTGCCATGAAGGCGGCCGACCGGTCGGGCGCCGCCTACGCCGTCGTCATCGGTGACCGTGATCTGCAAGCCGGAGTTGCCCAAGTAAAGGATTTGGTCAGCGGCGAGCAATCCGCCGTCGCACTCATCGACCTTGTCGCCAGTCTGAAGGAGAAGTTCCTGTGATCCGCACCCGCGAGGCCGGCACCCTGCGCCGATCAGACGCCGGCACGACGGTGACGCTCGCTGGCTGGGTGGCCCGCCGTCGTGACCTTGGCGGTGTGGCATTCGTCGACCTGCGCGACGCGTCAGGGATCGCCCAGGTGGTTTTCCGCGAGGGCGCGGTGGCCCAAGCGGCAGAACGGCTGCGCGCGGAGTTTTGCGTTCGCGTCGTCGGCGAGGTGCGCGAAAGGCCTGCGGGCAACGAGAACGCCGAACTCGTGACCGGTGAGATCGAGGTGGTCGCCACCGAACTCGACGTGCTTTCGGAGGCTGCTCCGCTGCCGTTCCCGATCGCTGGCAACGCCGACATCAACGAAGAGGCGCGGTTGAAGTATCGCTACCTCGACCTTCGCCGCGACGGCCCGGCCGCCGCGCTTCGCGTGCGCTCGCAGGCAAATCGGGTCGCCCGCGAAGTGATGGCCAAGCACCGGTTCGTCGAAGTCGAGACGCCGAACCTGACGAGGTCGACCCCAGAAGGAGCGCGCGACTTCCTGGTGCCGGTGCGCCTTCAGCCTGGCCACTGGTACGCATTGCCGCAGTCGCCACAGCTCTTCAAGCAGCTCCTGATGGTGGCCGGCATGGAGCGCTACTTCCAGATCGCCCGATGTTTCCGCGACGAAGACTTCCGTGCCGATCGGCAGCCCGAGTTCACCCAACTCGATATTGAGATGAGCTTCATCGATCAAGACGACATCATCGCTTTGGGCGAAGACATCGTCGCTGCCCTGTGGCGCGAGATCCTGGCTTACGAGATTCCGCTGCCGATCGCCCGCATGACCTATGCCGACGCGATGAGCCGCTATGGCTCCGACAAGCCCGACCTGCGGTTCGAGAACGAACTCGTCGACTGCACCGCGTTCTTTGCCTCGACCCCGTTCCGGGTTTTCCAGGCGCCTTACGTCGGCGCGATCGTCATGCCAGGCGGCGCATCGCAGACGAGGAAAGAACTCGACGGCTGGACGGACTGGGCGAAATCGCGCGGTGCCAAGGGCTTGGCCTACGTGCTTGTGAGTGCCGAGGGCGAACTCGGCGGCCCGGTCGCCAAGAACCTGTCGGACGCCGAACTCGCCGGCCTCGTGGAGCATGTCGGGGCCGCGCAAGGTGACGCGATCTTCTTCGCCGCCGGCGAGCGCGCACCATCACTCGAACTGCTTGGGGCGGCGCGTCTTGAGATCGGCCGGCGGTGCAGGCTGATCGATGAGTCGCTCTGGAAGTTCCTATGGGTCGTCGATGCGCCGATGTTCGAGCCGACCGGCGACGGCGGGTGGACCGCCGTCCATCATCCGTTTACCTCACCGAAGCCCGAGTACGCTGACACCTTTCAGGACGTGCCGGGGGAGGCGCTTGCGTATGCCTACGACATCGTCGTGAACGGTAGCGAGATCGGTGGCGGCTCGATTCGTATCCACCGCGGTGAGATGCAGCAGCGGGTATTCGACGTGATCGGCCTGACGAAAGACGAAGCCGAGTCGAAGTTCGGCTTCCTGCTTGAGGCCTTCACGTTCGGTCCGCCGCCGCATGGTGGCATCGCGCTCGGCTGGGACCGAGTGCTCACCATGCTGACCGGCACCGAGTCGATCCGCGAAGTGATCGCGTTTCCGAAGACGGCGTCCGGTGGCGACCCGTTGACGGGTGCGCCGACGACCATCACGGCGCAGCAGCGCAAAGAGGCTGGCATTGACGCTGTTCGATGATGCGACAGCGGCTGCGCAGCGGGCGGTGGCGCCACTCGCGGTGCGGATGCGACCGCGCACTCTCGACGAGGTGGTAGGTCAGCAGCAGCTGCGCGCGCCCGGCACGCCACTTCGACGAATGGTCGAGAAGCCCGACGCTGGTGGCAGTTCGGTGTTCTTGTGGGGGCCGCCTGGCACCGGGAAGACGACGCTTGCGCACGTCGTAAGCCAAGCGACATCCCGCCGTTTCGTCGAGCTGTCGGCGGTCAACGCGGGAGTCAAAGACGTCCGCGAAGCCATCGACGATGCACGTCGCGAACTCGGGATGTCGGGCCGGCAGACGGTGCTCTTCATCGACGAGGTGCACCGATTTTCCAAGACTCAGCAGGACGCGTTGCTCCCCGCCGTCGAGAACCGGCTCGTGACTCTGATCGCCGCAACGACGGAGAACCCGTTCTTCTCCGTCATCTCACCGCTGCTGTCGCGTTCGTTGCTCCTGACGCTGCAACCGCTGACTGACGACGACATCGGCGAGGTGATCGACCGCGCGCTTGCCGACGAGCGCGGGCTGCGCGGCGAATACACCCTCGACGAGGACGCCGCTCAGCAGCTGATCCGCATGGCGGGCGGCGACGCCAGGCGCGCGCTCACCTATCTCGAAGCAGCGGCTGATGGCGCGGGAATTGACCACGCGATCACCATCGACGTGCTGGCGACGGCGGTCGACCGGGCGGCGGTTCGTTATGACCGTGACGGCGATCAGCATTACGACGTCGCGAGTGCGTTCATCAAATCGATCCGCGGCAGCGACGTCGACGCCGGGCTGCATTACCTGGCCCGCATGATCGAGGCCGGCGAAGACCCGCGCTTCATTGCTCGGCGATTGGTGATTCTCGCCAGCGAAGACATCGGCCTTGCCGACCCGACGGCGTTGACCACCGCGGTGGCCGCGCATCAGGCGGTGGCTTTTATCGGCTTCCCCGAGGCGAGCTTGACCCTCGCGCAAGCCGTCATCGCGCTGGCCACCGCGCCGAAGTCCAACGCTGTGACCACGGCGATCTCGGCCGCGATTGCCGACGTGCGCCAGGGCCTCGTCGGTTCGGTGCCTTCTCACCTGCGCGACTCGCACTATCCGGGTGCCGTGAAGCTCAAGCACGGCACGGGTTATCGCTATCCACACGACGAGGCCGCTGGGGTGGTCGCTCAGCGCTACGCACCGGACTCCGTCGCGCACCGCGAGTACTACCAGCCGACCCACCGCGGCGCTGAGCGGGTAACGGCCGACCGGTTGGCCCGGATCCGCGCAGCCCTGCGCGGTGAGGAACAACCTGCGGAGTGATCGGACTCGTCAGGTCGCCCCCAGGCGGGTCGATGGGGAGGTCATGACATCCCACTGGCGCACTTCACGCTTCGCGCCGGGCGAGCTGACGTTCGGGGCCGCTGGACGCGTCGTGGCGACGATCCTCTTCCTGTCGCCCGTCTTTTTCGCGCTCGACCTGGCAGGCGTGCTCGGGATCTTCTTCGCTCTCCCCTACGTCACGCTGGTCGTGCCACAGGGCCTGCGCTGGTTGTGGCAACCCGCTCCGGTCGAGCTCGTCGCGGATCTATTGCCAGCAGCCACACCCGTTGCTGATCCACCGCCCGCCGGGAGTGGCATCGCGGGTCGTCAGGCGCCAACCCGCTGGTAGCGCGCCTGACCCGATATCCTCCGACCTTGTTGCCTAGATCCGCTTAGCGGCGGCTCGGACGGAAGGTGAGCACCACATGTCAGTGGGAGACGTCGCAGGTCTCATCGCCGCCATCGCCTTCGTCCTGCTCGTCGGGCTGCTGGCGATCCCGCTGCTGAAGCTGGGCAAGGTGCTCGACGAGGCTCGGCGCCTGGTCGGCTCGGTCACCGATGAGACGGTGCCGCTCATTAACGAAGTGACGACGACGGTCGGCCTGACCAACCACCAGCTCGAGCGGGTCGACACCATTACCGCGGGCGTACAGCAGGTCACGACGAACGTGTCGGCACTGACGTCGCTGTTCGCCGCGACACTCGGCAGCCCGGTCGTCAAGGTGGCCGCGTTTACCTACGGGGTACGCCGCGCCATGAGCGAGCGCCGCCACGATGACGTTGAGAAGCGGGTCAAGACCCAAATGAAGGCCGAGAAGCAGGGCGGACGGCGGGGGGCAGCGAAGTCTTCGACTGCTGCAGGTAAGGGCGACACGAACAAGGACTCAGCCGCGTGAAGCGACTCTTTTACTTAGCTGTGGGCGCCGGTGTCGGCGTCGCCGCAGTGCGGCGGGCGAAGCGGGCCGCACGCAAGCTCACACCGGCTGGCCTTGCCGACTCCGCGGGCGGTGTGGTGAGCGGCCTGCGCGGATCGATTCGCGGCTTCGTCGACGATGTACGAATCGGCATGGTGGAGCGCGAAGCGCAGTTGCACGAGGCACTCGCCAGCGAGGCGCCGCCGCCGTTCAAGCGCGACAGTGAGCGCTCCGCGCCGAACACCGAGCGCTCCGCGAATGGCAGGTCGGCGTCCTAGATGGAGTCAGCGGAGATCCGCCGTCGATGGCTCAGCTTCTTCGAGCAGCGCGGCCACACCGTGGTGCCGTCTGCGTCGCTGGTGGCCGACGATCCGGAGTTGCTGTTCGTCGTCGCCGGCATGCAGCCGTTCAAGCCGTACTTTCGCGGTGATCTCGCGGCGCCCTGGCCGCGCGCTACCAGCATCCAGAAAGTGGTGCGTACCCCGGACATCGACGAGGTCGGAAAGACGACCAGGCACGCGACGTTTTTCCAGATGTGCGGCAACTTCTCGTTCGGCGACTACTTCAAAGAGCGCGCGATTCCGCTCGCGTGGGAGTTGCTGACGAGCCCACTGGACGCCGGCGGTTACGGCTTCAATCCCGAGCTGCTTTGGGTGACGGTTTACCAGGACGACGACGAGGCAGCCGCGATCTGGTGCGATGTGGTCGGCGTCCCGGCGGAGCGCGTTCAACGGCGCGGCATGGCCGACAACTTCTGGTCCATGGGGGTGCCCGGGCCGTGCGGGCCGTGCAGCGAGATCTACTACGACCGCGGCCCCGAGTTCGGTGCCGGCGGCGGTCCGGTCGCGAACGAGGAGCGCTACCTCGAGGTGTGGAACCTCGTGTTCATGCAATTCGAGCGCGGGGTCGGCGGTACGAAGGACGATTTCCCGATCCTCGGCGAGTTGCCGGCGAAGAACATCGACACCGGCATGGGCCTCGAGCGCATGGCGGCGATCCTGCAGGGCGTCGACAACCTGTACGAGATCGACAGCACGCGTCCGATCCTCGACCGCGCCGCAGAACTGAGCGGTCAGCGATACGGGGCTGATGCTCAGCATGACGTTCGCCTTCGGGTCGTGGCCGATCACTCGCGCGCCGCCACCATGCTGATGGGCGATGGCGTCACGCCGTCCAACGAAGAGGCCGGCTATGTCCTGCGTCGGATTTTGCGGCGCATCGTTCGCAACATGCGGCTCCTTGGTGCCCACGGCCCGACCCTGCACGAACTGGTTGCGACGACGATCGAGGTGATGGCGCCGCAATACCCAGAGCTTGCTCGCGATGCAGCGCGGATCCACGCGGTTGCCGACGGCGAGGAGACGTCGTTCTTCTCGACACTGCAGGCAGGTACCACCCGTTTCGAGGCGGCCGCGCGCGAGGCGCGAGCTGCGACGGCAAACGGCGCGGTACTGTCGGGCGACCAGGCGTTCGCCCTGCATGACACGTACGGATTTCCGATTGATTTGACCCTTGAGATGGCTGCCGAACAGGGCCTGAAGGTCGACGAGGACGGTTTCCGTCGGCTCATGAATGAGCAGCGGCAGCGCGCGAAGGCCGATTCGCAACGCAAGAAGACCGGTGCGGTCGATGTGTCGGCGTACCGAGCGGTCCTCGACGGGTTGGGCGAGCCGGTGCTGTTCACCGGCTACCACGAGGTCAGTGGTGACGCGACTGTGCGGGGGTTACTCGTCGACGGCATGTCGGTCGAAGCGGCGCCCGCGGGACAGCAGGTCGAGCTGGTGCTGAATCGAACCCCGTTCTACGCCGAGGGCGGTGGCCAGCTTGCTGACGCCGGCGTCATCACCTTGTCGAACGGCGCGGTGGTCGCGGTCGATGACGTACAGCAGCCGCTGCCGGGCCTGATCGTGCATCGGGCGCGGGTGTTGTCGGGTGAGGCCGTTGTTGGCGACGCCGGATTTGCGGAGATCGATCTTGAGCGCCGCCGGGCTATTTCGCGTGCTCACACCGCGACGCACATGGTGCACAAGGCGTTTCGCGAGGCACTAGGCGACTCGGCGACCCAAGCGGGCTCGGAGAATGCACCTGGTCGATTCCGGTTCGACTTCGCCAACCCGGCTGCAGTACCTGCCTCGGTGTTGGCCGATGTTGAGGCCCGCGTTAACGGCGTCCTTGTCGACGACCTGGCGGTGACGGCTGAAGTCATGAGCCAGGCTGATGCCGTCGCGTCGGGGGCGATGGCCCTCTTCGGTGAGAAGTATGGGGATCGCGTCCGCGTGGTATCTGTTGGCGATTGGGCGCGCGAGCTGTGTGGCGGTACACACGTCGATCGGACGGGTCACCTCGGCGTGATCAAGGTGCTCGGCGAGTCATCGATCGGTGCCGGGACGCGACGTGTCGAGGCACTCGTGGGCACCGACGCGTATCGCTTCCTTGCACGGGAGGCCCTTCTCGTTTCGCAACTGGCCGAGCAGCTGAAGGCACCGCGTGAGGACCTCCCCGACCGCATCGAGGGGCTAGTCGCCCGGCTGCGCGAGGCCGAGAAAGAGCTCGAGAAGTTGCGTGGTGACCAAGTGCTCGCGGCCGCAAGTGGCCTTGCGGCAGCTGCTGTTGACGCCGACGGAGTGGCGGTGGTGGTGCGCCATATCGCCGACGGAACCGATGCGGGCGATCTGCGAAAGCTTGCCATCGACGTGCGCGACCGGCTCGCATCGGGCAACGGCGCCGTGGCGGTAGCCATCTCCGTCACCGGCGGCCGGCCTGTTGTTGCCGCCGCCGTTGATGAACGGGCACGGGCTCGTGGGTTGAAGGCGGGGGAGTTGGTCGGTATCGCCGCCAAGGCGCTAGGCGGCGGGGGCGGCGGTCGTGACGATGTCGCCCAGGGCGGCGGCGCGCGCGCCGAGGCCGTCGACGAGGCGATCGCCGCGGTGCTGGGCATGATTCAGCAGCGCATCGCGAGCGCGTGAGCGAGCCGGCCGCGGTCATGAGCGGCGCCGACATCGGTGCGTTTCGGGTGGGTGTTCGGCTCGGGATTGACGTCGGAAGCGTCCGCATCGGCGTGGCGGCAAGCGACCCGGGCGCCGTGCTCGCGGCACCGGTCGAGACCGTGCGGCGCGGTGATGACCGGGCCGTCAATCGCGACGACCTACGTCGAATCGCGGCGCTGGTGGTCGAGCGGGGCGCGATCGAGGTGGTGGTTGGCCTACCACTCTCGATGAACGGCACCCACGGATCTGCGGCGAAGGCGGCCCTCGCGTACGCGAAGGCGATCGCTGCCGCGGTGGCACCCGTATCGGTCAGGGTCGTTGACGAGCGGTTGTCGACCGTCACCGCGCATGGGCAACTCGGCTCAGTCGGCGTCCGCTCGCGAGCGCGTCGTGAGGTCGTCGACCAGGCGGCGGCTGTGATTATCTTGCAGAGTGCCCTTGATGCCGAGCGAGCGTCGGGCCGGCCGCCAGGGGAGTTGGTGACCGCGCCGTGAGTTCGCCAATGGACCCGTTCGACCTCGGCCTACGCCACGGCGAGCCGAAGCCGGCGCTGTACCGCCGGCTCCTTCAGGTCCCGTTCGCGATCATCGCCTCTGGCCTGGTCGTGATTGCGATCATCGTCGGTGCGGTCAACGTGACCGGCAAGGTCTTCCATCCCCAGGCCTCCAACGACTACACGGGCGACGGGTACGGCTCGGTCCAGGTCTCCGTGCACCCCGGTCAGGCGCTGTCGGCCATCGGCGAAACCTTGGTCCAGGCAGGCGTTGTCAAGAGCGTGACTGCCTTTAGCAATGCGACGACCGACAACGCGGCCGCGCGCTCCATCCAACCCGGCACGTATCAGCTCCGCCTGCAGATGTCGGCGGCTAGCGCGGTCGCGTTGATGGTGTCGCCAGATTCGCTGGTCGGTGGCCGGGTGACCATTCCTGAAGGTCTGCGGATCAGCCGGGTCGAGGCGCTGGTCACCCAAAGTGACGCCACGATCAAGGTTGCCGACATGCAGGCCGCCTTGGCCCGGCCGACCGATTTTGGCCTGCCCGCCTACGCAAACGGCCAGCCGGAAGGCTTCCTGTATCCCGCGACCTACAACGTCGACAACACAACGACAGCGACGGATCTGCTGATTCAGATGGTCGGGCGCTTCAATCAGGTCGCCACATCGATCAACCTCGCTCAGGGTGCTGCCGCCCTGAAGCTGACGCCATACCAGGTCGTGATCATCGCGAGCCTGATCGAGGCAGAGGTGAAGCGTCCGCAGGACTACCCGCAGGTCGCCGAGGTCATCCTCAACCGGATGCACAAAGGGATGCCTCTTGAGCTCGACTCGACCGTGAACTACGCGTTAGGTACGACGAAGCCGTTTCTTAGCCCGACCGACCTCAAAACGCCGTCGCCCTACAACACCTACCTGCACACCGGGTTGCCGCCGACGCCGATCGACTCGCCAGGCCAAGACGCCCTGCTCGCGGCGCTGAATCCTGCGCAGGGCAACTACATCTACTTCGTGACCACCGACCCAACGACAGGTGACACGACCTTCACGGCGTCCTTGACCGAGGCGAATGCGCTACGGGTGCTCGCACAGAAGAACGCGGCAGCGATCGCGGCGGGATCCTCGCCAGCGTCAGCTCCGGCCTCGCCGTAAGGCGGCGTGGACGAGCCCGTGACCTTGAGCGTCCGACCATGACCCCGCCGAGCGCCGTCTCCGCGCCGCGCCGCGCCGCTGTGCTCGGCTCGCCCATCGCCCATTCGCTGTCACCAGTCCTGCACGCCGCGGCGTACCAGGTGCTTGGGCTGCGGTGGAGCTACTCGGCGATCGAGTGCGACGAGGCGCAGTTACCAGGTGTCCTGATGGGTCTGGACGAGAGTTTTGTCGGACTCTCGCTCACGATGCCGCTGAAGCGAGCGATCCTGCCGCTGCTCGACGACGTCAGCGAGCTGGCCGTCGCCGTCGGTGCGGCAAACACGGTGATGTTCCACGGGGCCGGGCCATTCCTGCGCCGGCGCGGCGAGAACACCGACGTTCCGGGCATGGTGGCGGCGATCACCGCCCGACGCCCTGACGGCGTGCGCAACGCGGTCATCCTTGGAGCCGGCGGCACCGCGGCTGCTGCTCTGGGCGCACTCCGCGAACTTGGCGTCGAGCGCAGCGTGGTCGTCGTCCGAGACCAGGCTCGCGCTGGCGAGCTCCTGGCCTGCGCAGACCGTCTTCGAGTCAGGCCCACACTGGTCGACTGGCCAGGTGCGGCGGCACTTGGCCAGGCCGACATGATCATCTCGACCGTACCCGCGGGGGTAACCGATCAACTCGCGGCGCAAGCGCCAGCCGGCGCTGGCCAGCTGCTCTTTGAGGTCCTCTACCAGCCGTGGCCGACCTCGTTTGCGGTGGCCTCGCTGGCTGCCGGGGCTGAGGTGATCGGTGGGCTCGAACTCCTGGTGCAGCAGGCCGCGCGCCAAGTCGAACTCTGGACCGGTTGGGCCGCCCCGATCGAGGAGATGCGGGCCGCCGGGGCGGCCGCGATGGCGTCGCGGTCGGAGGGCTCCTGAGGTTCAAGCCCACCCCCCGGAGCGCCGATGGGTTACCGGAAGACCCGTACAATCTCGGGTCAGACGGGTCCTGAGAGAAGGTGCTCCATGTCCTCTGTGCAGCAGCCGCTCGAGTACGTGAGTCGGGCTAGTCGGCTGGATCGAATTCTGCGCGAGTTGTTGCACCAGACCCCTGGTGTCGAAGCTGCCGCAGTCGTGTCGTTCGACGGGCTCCCCATGGCGTCGGCATTGCCCCCCGGGATGGACGAGGATCGGGTCGCCGCCATGAGCGCAGCCCTGCTCTCGCTGGCTGAGCGCGCAGCGCAAGGCCTGGGCCGTGGCGATCTCTCGCAGGTCTACATCGAGGGCGAGAACGGCACTGTCTTCCTCGTGTCTGCGCAGGATGAAGCGGTACTCATCGCCGTCACCGCTGCGGACGCCAAAGTCGGCATGATGCTCTACGAAGTGAAGCTCGCGGCGAGCCGCGTCGGTGAGGTGTTGCGTGGCCCCGTGCCGCTGCCGGCACCACTGCCGTCGCACGTCACTCGCGGCTATCTCGACGCTCATGACGCGAGTGTGAGTAGCAGTGCGGTGAACGGCAGCGGGTCGAATGGCACTGGGTCCAACGGCGTTTCTGACAGCTACGGCGGATACTCCGCGCAGCCCGAGGTGTACGAGACCACGGCGGCCGATGCCCGCCTCGCTGACCTGCCCTACGACGGCGCGTACGGCGATGCAACGTACGACGACGGTACGGATTCGTCGCCGCTGTACAGCGAACTCACACATGCCGAGGCTTCGTACACCGAGCCTTCGTACACCGAGCCTTCGTACACCGAGCCTTCGTACACCGAGCCCTCGTACAACGGGCCTTCATACGGCGACTACGCCGCTACCGATGAAGTAGCGGATGCGGTCGCAGCAGACGACGAGGCCGAGCTTGGCGCTGACTCTGAGCCCGTCGATGCCGAATCGGTTGATGGTGGATCTGCCGATGTAGCAACAGAATCTGCTGACGGTGGTGTGACTGACGCCGCGACGGAATACGCGGTGACTGACGACGCAGCCGATGAGGAGGACGACGAGTCCGACGAGGTTTACCCCGACCGCGTCTACACCGAGATCGTCTACACCGAAGCATCACTAACCCAACCGACGTCGACTGAAGACGCTGCCGACGAACACGCCCACGACAGTGACGGCGACGGTGACGGCGACGAGGAAACACACAACGAAACGGCTCCAAGTACGCCGTCGTACACGGAGCCCTCGTACTACGCAGAGCCGTCGTACTACGCAGAACCTGTTGCAGCACCGGCCGCGCCGCCAGCGCAACAACCTGGCTGGTCGTCTTACGCGCCGAGCGGCAGTGTGTTGCCCGGTGGACAGGCCTGGTCGTAGCAGCCCCAGCGGTTGTTACTGCGATCGCGGTGCGATCGCCGCCCCGCCGTCCTGACTTCTAGCGCTTGTCCTGACTACTGCACGCCGAACTCACCGGAAAGGCAGACCTGTGAAACTCGAAGGCTCACTCGATGCCTTCAGCCTTCCGGACATCTTCCAGCTCCTGAGCTTTACGAAGAAGTCGGGCGGGTTGCATCTTCGGCGTGCACACACGCGTGGCTCGGTGTACTTCCGCGACGGTGCGGTGACGAGCGCGTCCTCCGACGATGGTCGCCAGGCGCTGGCCCGCCGATTGGTTGGTAGCGCTGGTGTTGGTGAAACAGAATTGAGTGCCGCCGTCGAACGGGCCGCAGGCGAAGGTGTTGGCGTGAGCCGTGCGTTGCTCGACGCTGGCGCCGTCGATCCAGACTTCTTGCGCAGCCTGGTCGCCGAGCAGGTTGTCGATGCGGTGTTCGATCTCCTGCGCTGGAGCGAAGGCGATTTCTCTTTCACCGTCGACGAACCCGGCCCGGATGATGTCGGAATTTCACTTGGCGTCGAGCCGGTGGTCAACGACGCGCGCAGCCGTCTCGAGTCCTGGGATCACGCGTGCCGCATCGTTCCATCGCCCGAGACCGTGCTCGCGCTGCCCGTCGGAGTGCGCGAAGACCCGGTGGTGACGCGCGGTGACTGGGCGTTGTTGGCGTTGGTCGACGGACGGCGAACTGTGGCGGAGTTGGTAGCACTCGCGGGTCGCGGCGACTACGCCGTCGTGTCTCAACTTGCGGCGCTCATCGAGCGTGGTCTGCTAAACGTGCGTACCCAAGATGCCGGCGAGGGAGCCCTTGCGCTCGCGCGTCGCCAAGACATCTTGGCGCGGTTGGAAAACGATCGGGTAGCAGCTGCCGCTGATGAGTCCGACGAGATTTTGGAAGCACCGGCGACCGTCTTCGCCCCGCTGCCGCCAGTCGTGTTGGCGCCGGATCCCGTCGAGGAGTCTGCGAACGACCACAGCGATGCGAGCGGCGCGCTCGCCGACGTGAGCTTTGACGATGCGTCGACAGCGTCGACGGTTGCATCGGTGCTCGCCGCCGCAGCTGGCGAGCCGTCACCCTTCACGCGTTCGCCAGCGCCTGCCCGTTCGCACGACGTCGAGCCGGCGCCGATGCAGCGACCGGCTGCCCGTGTTGACGACGGCGTCGCGGCGCATCTGGTCGCCGACACGAGGGTCACGCCGGCTCGACCCGAGCCCTTCATGCCAAGGCGACGTCCCGAGTTCCCCGACGACAGTCCGCGACCAAGCATCACCCGGATCGGCGGCGGTGCCGCCAGTGGCGGCGCAGCGGCGGCAGTTGCCGTTGCCGAATCTGCAGACCAGAAGTCCCATATCGAACGCGATCCGAGCGTGAACAAGAGTTTGTTGTTGCGCCTTATCGCCGGCGTGCGGGGGTTGTGACATGGCCATCAAACGCGGTCGTCGCGGCGGCAACGCCCAGGCAGTCAAGATCGTCGTCACCGGGCCGTTTGCTGCCGGAAAGACGACGCTTATCCGCACAATCAGCGAGATCACTGTGCTGTCGACGGAGAAGGACATCACCGACGACACCCGCTCGCAAAAGGCGGCGACTACCGTCGCGATGGACTTCGGTCGGATCACCATCGACCACGACCTGGTGCTCTATCTCTTCGGAACGCCGGGTCAGGATCGCTTCGACTTCATGTGGGAGATCCTCGGCGAGGGCATGCTCGGCTACGTGTTGCTCGTTGACGCGCATCGGCCGGAGTCGCTGGCCGAGGCAGTCGGAATCCTGGCCGCGTTCCAGCGGATGGCCAAGGTGCCCTTCGTTGTCGGCCTGAACCGTTCCGATGGTGCCGACCCTGAGGCTGAGAACCAGGTCCGCGAGGTTCTGGGCCTGCACCCGTCGGTGCCTGTCGTGCCTTGTGACGCGACCGATCGCCAGTCGGTGAAGAACGTCCTGCTCGCGCTCCTTTACGCCGTGGTCGACTCGCTGGACGTCGCTGCCGCCGAGGCCTAAGGCAACCGCCGCATCGCCGTCAAGGCAGGGCATGGCACTGCCGATGGATTCCACATGACTGCCCTTGCCGCGCCCCCGTTGGCGAGCCCAACGACAACGGCGCCGGCGGCGGTCTCGAAAGACGTCGTGCCCGGGGTGATCATCGGGCTGGCCGTCGCGTATCTGACCATGCCATTCGCGCAAGCCACCGGCGGTCGCGATTCGTGGGCATTGACCAAGGCCGCGGTCGTCGTTGTCGTTGCCCTGATTGCGGCCAAGCCGTGGCAGCGGCTGCGCGTCGGAATCCTCGCACTCGCCGCAGCGGTCGCTAGCGCCGCCCTAGCCGTCTGTCTCCTCACACCACCCGCCTGGTTCGGCGCCACCCGTGCTGCCTCTTACGGCGTTGCGGCTGGAGCTTTCGTTGCCGTCGCCTCGTACGCACGAAGCGTTCGGCGTGCTTATCTGATCGGTGCAATCGTGGCAAGTGCCGGTGCGGTTCAGTTCTGCTGGTCGTTTGTGGCTTGGTGGGGCGGTCGAGACCAGACCATTCCCATGGTCGGCACGTTCTATTGGCACAACCAGTACGCGGCATTCTTGCTCGCGCCTGCTCTCGTCGCCTTGAGCCTGTTGGTCAACCATCGGGCGCCTTGGCGCCTCGTCGGATGGGTCGTCGCACCGCTGGCCGCAGCGGGCGTCGTGTACTCCTCGAGCAGGGGCGGTCTCGGGATCCTGATTGGCGGATGGCTGCTCATCGGGGTGCTCGCTTCTCGGGTCAAGCCGAATCGGGGAGCGCTTGTCCGATGGTTGGCGGCGTCGGTACTAGCAGCATGCGTCACCTTGGCGATTTCCGGTCCCCCATTCTTCTCCTCCAGCGCCTCACCGTTCGCCGGCACGGAGGCTCGCGCGAGCGCAGGCGGCACGGCCGACGCGAGCAGTTCCTACCGGGTGCAGATGTGGCACGAGGCTGTCATCGTCTTCGATCACCACCCCGCGGTCGGCGTTGGATACGGCGCGTTGGAGTCAACCGCAGCGAAGCTCACACCGGCAACTTGGCCGCGATCGCCGCTCGCTCACAACGACTACCTGCAGGCGCTTGCCGAAGGTGGCTTGTTGCTCAGCGTTCCATTTCTCGCGGCATGCGCGGCGATCGGTCTCGGCTTGTTGCGTGGCCTTCGCAGCCGCGCGCGACGGCGCGTGGTCGACGTCCGCACCGGTTTCATCGTTGGCGCGGGTGCAGTCATGGCGCACGCCGCCATCGATTTTGACTGGACCTACCCGGCGCTCTTTGTGCTGGCGGCAATCGTGAGCGCTGCGGCGCTTGCGCCGAGTCTGCGACGACCGAACGACCCAACGTCGACAACGATGAGCGCAGACGTCGAGCGGCCGACGCGGTTGTGGGTTCGGGTGGCGCTCGTCGCAATTCTCGCTATCGCCATCGGTGCGGGTGGCGTCGCAGGTCACCGTGGCGGCTTGCAGCTCGGCATCAAGTCAACATCAGCTGGAGCCATTGCAACGACTGGGGCGGGAATCGGATGAAGCAACTCGGTGACATCCTGCTCGAGAACGGTCTCGTCAGTGGACCGCAATTGGCAACGGCGTTTGAGGAGCACCAGCGAAGCGGGCGCAGTCTCGGCCGCGTGCTGGTCGAACAAGGAGTTCTCTCTGAGGGCCAGCTTGTTGCAGCGCTCGCAACTCAGATCGGGCTTCGCTTCGTCGACCTGACCGAGTTCGCGGTCGACGGCTCGGCCGTGTCGCGGGTTCCTGAACCGGTCTGCCGTCGTTATACCGCGCTGCCGATCGGCTATGACGACGGCAAACTCCTTGTTGCGATGGCCGACCCCGCCAACGTCTTCGCAATCGACGACATCCGGTCGATCACCGGTCTCGACGTCAAGCCGGCAGTTGCGACGCGGGCCGACGTCATCAGTGCCATCAACCGGTTCCACCGGGCCGACGGCGAGCTCGACGACTTGACGTTGTCGTTGGCTGTCGATGACGACGTCGACGAGCTCAGCAACGTCAAGGACCTCGTCGAGGATGCGCCGATCGTCAAGTTCGTCAACCTCCTGATTTCGCAAGCGGTGCAGGACCGTGCGTCCGACATCCATATCGAGCCGACCGAACGTGACCTGCGCGTCCGGTACCGCATTGACGGCGTGCTGCACGAGGTGATGAAGTCGCCGAAGAGCATCCAGGCCGGCGTAATTAGCCGGCTGAAAATCATGGCGGAGATGAACATCGCCGAGCGCCGCATCCCTCAGGACGGCCGCCTATCCGTCAACGTCACGGGCAAGAAGATCGACCTGCGCGTGGCGTCCCTGCCGACCGTGTGGGGCGAGAAGATCGTCATGCGAATCCTGGACAATTCGACGGCGTTGCTGAAGCTGACCGACCTCGGCTTCGCCGACGGCAACTATGAGCGTTGGTCACAAAGCTTCACCAAGCCGTACGGGATGATGCTCGTCACCGGCCCCACAGGATCTGGAAAGTCGACGACGCTGTACGCCACGCTCAACATCGTCTCAACGCCCGACAAGAACGTCATTACTGTCGAGGACCCGGTCGAGTACCGAATCCCTGGGATCAATCAGGTTCAGACCAACGCCAAGGCCGGCCTGACCTTCGCGTCGGCGCTGCGATCGATCCTGCGGTCTGACCCCGACGTGGTGCTGATCGGTGAGGTGCGCGACCACGAAACCGCGCAGATCGCCATTGAGGCGGCGCTCACCGGACACCTCGTGCTGACCACGTTGCACACAAATAACGCCCCGAGCGCCATCACCCGGCTCATCGAAATGGGGATCGAGCCATTCCTTGTCGGTACCGCCGTCGACTGCGTCCTTGCGCAGCGGCTTGCGCGCCGCCTCTGTCCGAAGTGCAAGGAGGCGTACACGCCGACTGCAGAGGCGTTGGCGCTCGCCCGCTATCCACTGTCACCAGACGAGCCGTTGCCGACGCTGTACCGCGCGATCGGTTGCTCCGCTTGCTCTAAGACCGGCTACAAGGGCCGGCTCGCTCTCCACGAGGTCATGATCGTGAGTGAGGCAGTCGAACGCCTTGCCGTCGAGCACGCGTCTGCGGAGACCATCGCCCACGTCGCACGCGAAGAGGGCATGGTCACCCTGCGCCACGACGGCCTGGCAAAGGTTGCGCTCGGTGTGACGTCGCTCGAGGAGATCTTCCGCGTCGTCGTGTAACCACAGCGGGGGCCGATAGATCTAGCCGCCCGGCGGCTCCCGATTCGGCCGACCGGCTCAAGGAGCACGGCCTACCGGTCGATGTGACGACCTGAACCATGCCGGACCCGGCAGGTATGAGAGGGGCTTCTCGGTGGAAAGCAATGGCTTCTTCCCGGATCCAGGTATCCAGCCAGTTCCGGACGCGCCGCACGACTCCGGTTCCTTCACGGAGGACCCACTGACGAGCCCAACCTGGACCTCATCTGAGGTGTCTGGCTTCACGCCGTCCGTGGACGTCCAGGAGTCTGCTGCCGTGCCGCTGCTCGCCTCTGAGCCCTGGCCCTCGGCGTCATCCGATACGACAGATGCCCCGAGTGCCACGTCCGGCGTCGCCGCGTTGTTCGCGCCGCCTGCGGTAGTTCCACCGCCCGGCGCGCCGATGGCGGCCACGCTGGTCGATCGCAGTTCGCCCGACGTGCAGCACGCGCGGCCGGTTACTGAGACCACCACGAGAATCGCCGGTCTTGACCTGAACGCCTTGCTTGCCACCGTTGTCAGTCTGGGCGCCTCCGACCTGCACCTGACCGCAGGAGCGCGACCGATGGTCCGCTTGCACGGCAGCCTGCAGCCGGTCGAGGACGCTCCAGAGTTGTCGCCCCCCGTGATTCAGACCCTGCTGTACGCAATCTTGACGCAGCGCCAGCGCGAGAGGTTCGAGGCGGAACTCGAGCTCGACTTCGCTTACGCGGTGCCTGGTCAGTCGCGCTTCCGCGTCAACATGTACCGCCAGCGTGATGCTGTCGGCGCAGCATTTCGGCTCATTCCGTTCGACATCAAGCCGCTCGAGGCCCTGGGCATCCCACCATCGGTATCTAACTTCGCGATGCTTCCGCGCGGCTTCGTGCTCGTCACCGGCCCGACTGGGTCGGGTAAGTCGACGACACTGGCCGGCATCGTCGACCTTGCCAACCGCAAGCGTCGCGACCACATCATGACGGTGGAGGACCCAATCGAGTTCCTCCACCAGCACAAGTCGTGTCTGATCAACCAGCGCGAGGTTGGCGAGGACACCCACTCGTTCACCAATGCGCTCAAGCACGTGCTGCGGCAAGACCCCGACATCATCCTGGTCGGTGAGATGCGCGACCTTGAGACGATCTCTGTTGCATTGACGGCGGCCGAGACTGGCCACCTCGTGTTCGCCACGCTGCACACCCAGGACGCCGCACAGACCATCGACCGTGTCATCGATGTCTTCCCGCCCTACCAGCAACAGCAGGTCCGGGTGCAGCTCGCCGGCGCTTTGCAGGGTGTGGTCAGCCAGACTCTCTGCAAGACAGCGGACGGCCGCGGCCGGCAGGTCGCCACCGAAGTTCTCGTGGCCACTCCAGCGATCAGAAACCTGATCCGCGAGGGCAAGACGCACCAGATCTACTCGGCATTGCAAGCCGGCGCACGGCACGGCATGCACACGATGGACCAGCACCTAGCCGAACTTGTCAAGGGCGGCCGCATCACCTACGAGACGGCACTCGAGAAGTGCAACAACGTCGAAGACTTCAACCGGCTTTCCGGCCGGGGATGACGGGGATCACGACATGACCACGACGTTCCAGTACACGGTCCGGGATCGTGCCGGCAAGCTTGTCAAGGGCACTATCAGCGCCGACAACCAGACGATCGTGATGCAGCGCCTGAAGGCCGGTGGCTACGCGCCGGTCAGCATCACCCAAGCCAATACCGGGATGAAGAAAGAGATCACCATCCCTGGGTTTGGCAAGAAGGTAAAGCTCAAGGACCTGTCAGTTATGGCGCGGCAGTTCGCCACGATGGTCAACTCCGGATTGTCGTTGCTGCGTACGCTGACGATCCTGTCCGAGCAGACCACGAATCCCGAGTTGGCGAGAGTTCTTGGCGTCGTGCGCAACGAGGTCGAGACCGGTACGGCGCTTTCGGCTGCCCTCGCCAAACACCCGAGGGTGTTCCCACCGATCATGATCAACATGGTCAGGGCCGGCGAGGTCGGCGGCTTCCTCGATTCCGTCATGATGCAGCTTGCTACGAACTTCGAGTCTGAGGTCAAGCTGCGCGGCAAGGTGAAGTCGGCCATGACCTACCCCGTCGTGGTGCTGTGCATCTCCGTCGTCGCCGTGATCGGTATGTTGCTATTCATCGTGCCGGTGTTCAAGAAGCTGTTCCTCCAGCTTGGCGGGAAGTTGCCGTTGCCGACCCAGATCCTCGTCGACATCTCTAGTGAACTCAAGATCGTGCTGCCCGTCCTCATTGTCGGGGCGATTGTCTTCATGGTGTTGTGGGGTAAGTACAAGCACACGGCGCAGGTACGCAACGTTATCGATCCGCTCAAGCTAAAGGCTCCCGTGTTCGGCAAGCTCTTCCAGCAGATTGCGATTAGCCGGTTCACCCGCAACCTCGGCACCATGATGCATTCGGGCGTGCCGATCCTGCAGAGTCTCGACATCGTCGCGGACACGACCGGAAATATCGTGGTCGGGCGCGTCGTGCGAGACGTTCAAGACAGCGTGCGCACCGGTGAAGCGTTGACCGCACCGCTCTCGAAGCACCCGGTGATTCCGCCGATGGTTGTGCAGA
This sequence comes from Acidothermaceae bacterium, assembly GCA_036509315.1. Classification (GTDB taxonomy): domain Bacteria; phylum Actinomycetota; class Actinomycetes; order Acidothermales; family Acidothermaceae; genus PALSA-607. The sequence goes on along the minus strand of DATCFU010000144.1, from coordinate 433 downwards.
TGATGACGGTCGGTGAGGAAACCGGCGCACTCGACACGATGCTGCACAAGATCTCGGAGTTCTACGACCAAGAGGTCGAGGCGACGACGGAGTCGCTGACGGCACTCATCGAGCCGCTGATGATCGCATTCCTCGGCGGCATCATCGGATCGATGATCGTCGCGCTGTACATGCCGATTTTCAAGATCTTCACGCTGATCAGCTGATCCATTCGCCCGCATCGCTGCTGCGAATGCCAGCCATATCTCATCGGTCCGTACGACTCAAGTCGCGCTCTCACCGCGTCGATCATTGCAGTGTCATCGAGCCGTCGACGACAAAGGCACACCCGTTGTGAGACGGGGTCGCAAAGCAAGGGGACTCGGGTTCACCTGAGTCAGCCCGGCCGCCCGACGGGCATCTGCCTCCGGGGAATGCAATCCGCGGCTCATCT
>DATCFU010000143.1:0-36158 GCA_036509315.1 Acidothermaceae bacterium | reverse complement strand
TCGATGGACAACCGTCGTCTCGGCGAGTTCAGCAATCTCGAACTCGGGACGCGACGGGCTCGAGCCGCTGTGTTGCTGACGATGGCGTTACCGGGCGCGGTCTACATCTACCAGGGCGAAGAGCTCGGACTGTGGGAGGTCGAAGACCTCCCCACCTCACTACTGCAAGATCCGATCTGGTCACGTAGTGGCTACACCGATCGCGGACGTGACGGTTGCCGGGTGCCAATCCCGTGGGACGGCGATGCGTCGCCCTTCGGTTTCGGCCCAGCAGGTAGCGACCCGTGGCTGCCACAGCCGGATGGGTGGAAAACCCTTACTGTCGCGGCCGAAACCGGTGATCCAGAGTCGATGCTCGAGTTGTACCGCTCGGCACTGCACATTCGCCGCACGATTCCCTCGCTCGGACCTGGCCCGTTGTCTTGGCTGCCGTCGGCTCCGGGCGTCGTGACCTTCGCACGGGGCGACGACTTCGCGTGCATCGCCAACACGTCGCAACTGCCGGTCGCGCTGCCCAAGCACGACGCGGTGCTGCTGGCGAGCGCGCGCATCGAGAATTCCTTGTTGCCCGCTGACGCCGCGGCGTGGTTGCGGTGCTGAAGCGCGTACTGATCACCGGCGCCGGTGGTCGGCTCGGGCGCCATGTACTCGCGATCTGCGCGGACGCGGGTATCGCTACGAACGCTCTCGCGCTGGCGCAGGACGCGACTCCCGCAATTGAGGCCGATGAGGTCTTCATCGGTGACGCCCGTGACGTGCTGCTGGTCAGCAACGCCGTCGCTGACGTTGACGCGGTCGTGCACCTCGCGGCAATTCCATCTCCCTCCGGCGGCACCGCCGAGGAGGTGTTTGCCGGCAACACTGCTGCGACATTCACAGTTCTCGAGCAGGCTGCCCGCGCAGGTGTCCGGCGGGCGGTCATCGCGGGCAGCCATTCGGCGACCGGGATGCCGTTCGCGCCAACGAAGCGGGTGCCCGCCTACCTCCCGGTCGACGAGCAACTCCCGCTTCAGATAGAAGATCCCTATGCGCTTTCCAAGCACGTCGACGAACTGACCGCGGCGATGATGTGGTGGCGGCACGGCCTCAGCGTGGTCGCCGTCCGTTTTCCCTTCCTGGGCGACGTCGACGACCGGCTGCCGCGCCGGGCGCAACAGTTCGCTACAGATCCCGCGACGGGCGCAGCTGACCTGTGGGGTTACCTCGATTACCGCGACGCCGCCGCAGTGTGTCTGGCCGCGCTCACCCCTCGTCGTCCCGGCTGTCATGTCGTGACTGTCGCGGCGCCCACGACGCTTGCCCCGTATCCGACCGAGCAGCTGCTCGACGCCTTCTTGCCACACGTGCCGCGCCGCACCCGGTTCCCTGGTCGCACGGCACCTTTTGACGTCTCCCGTGCTCGCGAGCTCTTCGGCTTCGACCCTCGCCACATCTGGCCAGTCGGCGCGCGCGATCTCGACCAGGCGTCGGCGTGACAGGGTCTCCATGACCACCGTGTCGCCGTGGGTTGACCGCGACACCCTGCGGATCACTGCCGTTCGTGCCATCGTCACGGCGCCTGAGGGCATCCCGCTGGTCGTGGTGAAAGTCGAGACATCGGACGACGGGTTGTACGGGCTTGGGTGCGCGACCTTCACGCAGCGTTGGCAAGCTGTCGTCGCCGCGGTCGATCAAGGTGTCGCGCCACTGGCGATCGGCCGCCACCCGGCCGACATCGAAGACCTCACCCGCGCCGTGTACTACTCGTCGTACTGGCGAAACGGTCCGGTGCTGAACAACGCACTGTCGGGTCTCGACATGGCGTTGTGGGACATCGCAGGCAAGCGCCATGGCGTGCCGGTCTATGAGTTACTGGGCGGTCGAGTGCGCGCCGCAGCGCTCACCTACCTGCACGCGGCCGGCGCCACCGTGCATGACACGATCGAGCACGCGGCCGCCATCGTCGCGCGAGGGTGGACGCACGTCCGGCTGCAGACCGGCCAGCCAGGGCTCGGTACCTACGGCGCGCCGGGGTCGGCGAACGCCTACCCGAATGCTCCGTATCCCGACGGCTGGAACGTCGAGCACTACCTGCGCACGACGCCGGACCTGTTCGCCCACGCTCGCCGCGAGCTCGGGGCTGAGGTCGAACTCCTGCATGACGTCCATAGCCGGCTGACGCCCACGCAGGCCGTGCTGCTCGCCCGGCGCCTCGAGGAGCACCGGCTGTTCTTCCTTGAGGACGTCGTCGCGCCCGAGCACTACGACCGGCTGGCAGAGGTGCGGGCGGCCTCACCCGTACCGATCGCCGTCGGCGAGCTGCTGTCGTCGGTCGGCGAGGCAGCAGCACTGGTGCGCGAGCACGCCCTCGACTATCTGCGCGTCCACGTGTCGGCTGTCGGCGGCCTCACGCCCGCACGCAAGCTGGCCGCGATGTGCGAGCTGGTCGGCGTCCAGACGGCATGGCATGCGCCCGGCGACGTCTCACCGATCGGGGCGGCGGCGAATGCGGCGCTCGACGTGACGTCGCATGCCTTCGGCATCCAGGAGCTTCACGAGTTCACGGACGCCGCTCTCGAGGTGTTCCCCGGCACGCTGACCGCGGTCGCCGGTTACCTCACCCCATCGCCGGCACCCGGCTGGGGCGTCGACCTCGACGAGGCCGCGGCCGGCCGGTTTCCGCCCGGAGCGCCTGCGTACGGAGGTTCGGCCTTCGTGGTGCGGGCGCCCGACGGCTCGCTGCGAGCGCCCTAGCCGACCGGCTGCGAACCCGCGCTGCGAACCAATTGCGTGATCCGAGCGTCGGATCGGGTAGAAGCAGAGCAGACCTGCGCCCGGATTGTCGCCAATTTCCGCTTCTCTGAGCGTGACGTCAGGAACATCAACGGGCCTGAAGCGTTGTAGCAAGAGCACGAACCCTATGAAGGAGACAGCCATCAGTACGCGTGACCGCCAGCGGACAGCGAACCAGCCCATCACCAGCGACCCGAAGGTTGCTCATGATGAGGCCGAGCTCGCGCTGGACGCCGGCACCATAGATGATCTTGAGACTGACACCCGCGTGATCGAGGCCGAAGAGCCAGACCTGGACGCCGACGAGCCAGGCGTGTCGGCCGACCCGGTTCGCAACTACCTCAACGAAATCGGCCGGACGGCGCTGCTTGACGCAGCCCAGGAAGTCGAGCTGTCGAAGCGGATCGAGGCCGGCGTCTACGCCGAGCACAAGCTCGCCGGAAAGCTCACGGCGCGCCAGCGTCGTGAACTCGAGGCGATCGCCGCGGACGGCGCGCTCGCGAAGGCGCACATGCTCGAGGCGAACCTGCGCCTGGTCGTGTCGGTCGCGAAGCGCTACTCCAACCGCGGCATGTCCTTCCTCGACGTCGTCCAGGAAGGCAACCTAGGCCTGATTCGCGCCGTAGAGAAGTTCGACTACACCAAGGGTTACAAGTTCTCGACGTACGCAATGTGGTGGATCCGGCAGGCCATTACCCGCGCGCTGGCAGACCAGGCCCGCACGATCCGGCTGCCTGTGCACGTTGTCGAGCAGCTCAATAAGCTCGGCAGGCTGCAGCGCGACATGCACCAGCGATTTGGCCGCGAGCCCACACCGCAGGAATTGGCGACCGAGCTCGACCGCACTCCTGAGCAAATCGAGGAGATGTTGCGCAACGCCCGGCAGCCGGTCAGTCTCGACAACCCGGTCGGCGACGACGAGGACACCAGGCTCGGTGACCTCATCGAGGACTTCGAGGCGCCCGCGGCGTCGGACGCGTTGGAGTACCAGACCATGATCGAGACGGTGCACCGTGCACTTGCCGGTCTCGAGCCGCGAGAGGCGCGGGTGCTCGCGCTGCGCTTCGGGCTCGCCGAGGGCCGGCCGCACACGCTCGACGAGATCGGCCGCGACGTGGGCCTCACTCGTGAGCGGATCCGGCAGATTGAGAAGGAGGCGCTCGCGAAACTGCGGGAGCCCGACCGGCCCGACTCGCTGCTCGACTGGGCCAGCTGAAATAGTTCGGACATGAGCGAAACTGCAGAGCCGCTGCCGCCAGGTGGTCGCGCCGAGCTTGAGCCCGCCGTAGCTGAAGGCGCCGTCCCGGCCATCCCCGGGGCGCCGCCTGTCAGCACGTCGGTGCCGGTGCCGGCCGAACCACCCGGCAAGTTGCTACCCGGTGTGCAGCTCGGGCAACGTCCGCGGCATCGCGGCGACACGTTCGGCTGGCCCGCCAACGCTGCGCCTGGCAAGCCCGAAGGCGAAGTCGACACGCGCCCATGAAGTCCGGGGCCATGAAGTACGATCGCGCCCATGCCTGACCTGCCGCCGGACGACATCGGTATCGACGAGCACTTCGGCCACATCCCTGCGCGGCCGGTGTCGTGGGTCGTGGTGTTCCTTGTGTGCGTCGGCTTCCTGGTCGCAGGCATCGGCTTGATCGCTGCGAACCCCGTGGTGTTCTGGATCGGCGTCGGAGTTGTCGCGGTCGGCGCGATTCTTGGCGGCGTCACGCATGCGATGGCTGACACCACAGCCCGAATCGAGCGACGACAGGCCAAGGCCAACAGGGCCGCAATCGTCGACAGCGAAGCGACCGTTAACTGAGCTCCCTCCGACTGCGGACGGCGATTGGTCTCGGTCGCGTCGCCAGCGGCCTTTCGAAGTCTCTGCGCCGCGGTGACGGCGTCGCGATCGGTGGACGCGTTGTGGTAGTCGCGTGTCCCGACGCATTCCGGATGCTCGTCAAGGACCGCCGCGTCGTCTTCGTCTCTGCTACGAACGGCAAGACCACGACGACCAAGTTGCTCGCAGCCGCGTTGCGCGCGGCCGGGCCGGTGGTGACGAACGCGTCGGGTGCGAACATGCCGGCCGGACTCGTCGCGGCGCTCGCTCGCCCGCCCGTCGGCGTCCCGGCTGGTGCACTTGCCGTGCTCGAAGCCGATGAGACTTATCTACCCAGCCTGCTGCGACAGACCGAAAAGCCGTTGCTCGTCCTGGGCAACCTGACTCGTGACCAACTCGACCGCGTCGGTGAGGTAGCGATGGTCGCGCGGCGGTGGCGCACCGTTTTCGCTGCCACGAAAGGACTTTCTGCGGTCGCCAACGCTGACGACCCGCATGTCGTCTGGGCGGCGAGCGTGATCCCCGACGTCACCTGGGTAGCCGTTGGCCAGCGCTGGACGGCCGACTCTGCGGTGTGTCCGTCGTGTGGGTCGATCCTTCGGCGCCCGTCCGCCGCGAACTGGGCTTGCACTGCGTGTGGTTTCGGTCGGCCCGAAGTCACTTGGTCCGTGGAGGAGGGCGAACTTGTCGGGCCTGGCGGCGCGCGTTACCCGCTCGACCTGCAGTTGCCCGGCGCGGCGAACCAGGCGAACGCGGCGTTGGCCGTGGTTGCTGCCGACCTGCTCGGTGTAGCGCCGATGGTTTCGTTGCCCGCTATGCGAGCGGTCGCCTCTGTTGGTGGTCGGTATCAAACGGTGTCGCTTGGTGGCCGCCAGGTGCGGTTGCTGCTGGGAAAGAACCCGGCCGGTTGGGGGGAGATGTTCGGCATGCTCGCACCCGCGCCGGCGCCGGTTGTGATTGCCATCAACGCGCGTGCAGCCGACGGCAAGGATCCGTCGTGGCTCTGGGACGTGCCGTTCGAGCGGCTTGCGGATCGCGACGTCATCGCGACCGGCGACCGGCGGCACGACCTCGCCGTCCGGCTGATGTACGCCGACGTGTCGCACACGACAATGGCCGATCCTTGGGTTGCCGGCGGCTTGCCGTTCGATGCCGGACTGCCGGGCCGGCCCGCTCTCGATGCGGTCGGTACATACACCGCGTTCCGCGAGTTGCTGCGTCGCGGGGGAGGCGCCGACGATGGCCGCTGACTCGCGACTTCGCCTCGTCTCCATCTATCCGGTGCTCCTCGGTACTTACGGCGACGGTGGCAACCTGCGGGTTCTTGCGATGCGCGCGAAGGCACGCGGGTTGCCCGTCGAAGCCATCGAACTGGACGCCGGAGAGCCGGTGCCTGACGGCGCCGATCTGTACGTGCTCGGTGGCGGTGAGGACGACGCCCAGGTCGCGGCTGCGCGAGCCTTGCGTGCCGACGGTGGGCTGGGTCGAGCTGCCGCCAAGGGCGCCGTGGTGTTCGGCGTGTGTGCTGGCTATCAACTGCTTGGTTCGGTCTTTCCTGGATCAGACGGCGTGCCCGAGCCCGGTGTGGACCTGCTCGACGTGACGACCGATCGGCTCCCGAAGCGGGCGGTAGGAGAGCTCCTGGCTGTGCCCAGCACGCCCGGGCTCGAGCAGCCGCTGACCGGTTATGAGAATCACGCGGGGGCGACCCACCTTGGTCCTCACGCCCAGCCGATGGCTCGAGTCGAGGTCGGCGTCGGTAATGGCACAGGTGACGCCGGTGGTGCTTTTGAGGGTGCGGTCCAGGAGCACATCCTTGGCACCTACCTGCATGGTCCGGGCCTGGCGCGCAATCCCGAACTGGCCGATCTGCTGCTGTCCTGGGCGGTCGGTTCGCCGTTGCTCCCGTGGGCCCAGGCAGACATCGACGCGCTGCGGGCCGAGCGGCTCGCCACAGTGCGCGGCCGCCGCTAGCGCCCTGCGCGCGAAATTGTCGGTCGGTTTCGCCAAGATGAGGGTCCAGTCGGGAAGACCGTCGCGCTGGACATGGTTGGGGCCGTGTAGGGCACTAACTGTTTTTTGCGAAGTGGTGGGCATGTCGGGGAGGTTGCAATGGTGGCGTTGTCGACGTTGGCGCCGTCCCGAGCCCTGCACCCGCGGCTCCAACCCCTTCACCCGGCGATCCAAAAGGTGCTGCCGACCTGGCGCACCACGCCATTCGCGTTCGTCTACGTAGCACTGCTGGCGGCTGGCAGCATCGTGCTTAGCGTGCTCGACTCCCGTGATCATGACGCGGTCTTGAGGTTTTCGAGTACCGATGTCGACCACTTGTCGAAGCATCCAGTCTTCGTTCTTGCTACCAGCGCGCTGTGGGTCGATGGCGTCGTCGACGCGGTTCTGGCCGTGCTCGTTCTTGGCATCGTCGCCACTGTGCTGGAACGGCGCATCGGTACTCGCTGGGTCGTCGCGATCTTCGCGTCTGGTCACGTGGGTGCCACGCTGCTGACGGAAGGCTCGGTTGCCGTCGGTGTCCACTACGGGATGTTGCCTGCGACCGCGACCTCGCGACTCGATGTCGGTGTCAGTTATGGCCTCGCTGCGATGCTTGGAGCCGCTGCCGGGCTGCTGCCCAGACGAGTGCGCACGATCGGCGTTGCGGCTGGTTGGGCCTACCTTGGTTGGCCGATCGCGACCGGGCTTGACATGACGTCGTGGGGACACATCATCGCGCTCGGAATCGGCGTGAGCTGGTGGCCGCGGTTACGGCACCGCGCGGCGAGCGAGCATGGAAGATTCGGCGAGGTGCGCGAGCGCGACGTGGTCGGCATGATGGAGAAATGGTCGATGCCTCGCTTGCCGGTGCGCTCCTGGTTGCCGCGCCAACGCTCGACGATCCCAACTTCGCCCGCAGCGTCGTCCTCCTCCTCGACCACGACGACGAGGGCGCTCTCGGAGTGGTACTCAACCGACCGAGTGACGTCGCAACCCGTGACGCAGTTCCGCTTCCGGGGATGCCGGGCTGGGCCGACGTCCTCAGCGAGCCCGCAGTCGTGCACGTCGGTGGCCCGGTTACACCGGACGCCGTCGTGTGCCTTGGCCGGATCCGACGTCATGGCACGGGCGGGCCCGGTTCTGCCGCGGCGCTCGCATTGCCAGGGTGGACCCCGCTCGCCGGCGTGATCGGCGCCGTCGATCTCGAAAACGAACCTTTCGATCTGCTCGATGAGCTCGACGGTCTGCGCGTCTTCGCTGGCTATGCCGGGTGGGGGCCAGGCCAGCTCGAACACGAGCTTCGCCTCGGTGGTTGGCTGGTTCTCCCGGCCGAATCAGACGATGCGTTTACCGCGAGCCCGGCGACGCTCTGGTCGCGCGTCCTGCGCCGCCAAGGCGGCGAACTCGCCCTGTTGCACACGATGCCCGCAGACCCGACCAACAACTGACGCGCGGCCGCTCGTTTAGACTTGTCGGTATGAGTGACGTCGAGCAGTTGCCCCAGACCGAGACGCCTGGCCTTGGCACTTTGACGATGCCGGAAACCGATGCGCGACCGGTGCCGCGGCTGTCGAACGGCGACGGCGATCACGAGCGGTTCGCCCACTACGCACCCAAGGACAAGATCGTCGAGGCGTCGGTGATGGGTACGCCGATCACGGCTTTGTGCGGCAAGGTGTGGGTCCCGTCGCGTGATCCCAAGCGTTTCCCTGTGTGTCCTGAGTGCAAAGACATTTACGAGAACGTGCTTTCCGGCGGCGACCAGCCCGCCGAGTAGGCCGAGCTCATGCCGGACAGCGCGGATAATCGTGACGTCACCGATCGCGCGTACGCAGACGCCCTGGACGACAACGATTCGCTCCGCGATTTTCGCCGCCAGTTCCTGCCTTTCCCAGGCTCGGACGCCGATGAGCTGATCTACCTCGACGGCAACTCACTTGGCCGTCCCACGGTCGGTGCACTCGACGCGATCAGCGATCTCGTCGCCCGCGAGTGGGCGGCTGGGGTCGGATCGTGGGGCGAGCCGTCACCTTTGGGCCGTCCGCCCTGGATCGAGTTGCCCGCAGTCGTGGGCGATCTCATCGGCGCACAGCTTCTCGGCGCCTCCGCCGGCCAGGTGCTCGTGTGCGACTCCACCACGATCAACCTCTACAAGCTCGCTGCCGCGGCGCTGGACGCGCGGCCCGGCCGCACGACGATCGTCACCGAGGCCGGTAACTTCCCGACCGATAGGTACGTGCTCGAAGGTCTTGCGTCGGCTCGGGGCCTGCAACTGCAGTACGTCGACGTTGATCCACTCGCCGGCTGTTCGGCGTCCGACCTAGATCTTGGATCTGACACCGCCCTCGTGTGCCTGTCGCATGTCGACTACCGCTCGTCGGCGATCAGCGACGTGGCGGGCATCACGCGTGCTGCGCACGACGCCGGTGCGCTCGTGCTGTGGGACCTTTGCCACTCGGTCGGTTCGGTGCCGATCGCGCTCGACGCCGACGGTGCCGACCTCGCGGTCGGCTGCACCTACAAGTACCTCGACGGCGGCCCGGGTTCGCCTGCGTTTCTCTATGTGCGAAGGGAATTGCAGGCAACGTTGCGGCAGCCGATCTGGGGTTGGTTCGGTCAGCGCGATCAGTTCGCGATGGGTCCGGCGTACGACCCGACGCCGACGATCGATCGGTTCGCGACCGGCACGCCGAACATCGTCGGACTCACCTCTGTCGAGGCTGGGGTGACGTTGCTCGCTGCGGCCGGCATCGACGCGTTGCGTGCTAAGGGCATTGCACTTACGTCGTATCTGATCGAGCTCTGCGATACCTGGCTGGTCCCCCTCGGCTTTGAACTTGCTAGCCCGCGCGATGCACGCGTGCGCGGAGCACATGTCTCGTTGCGGCACTCCGCGGCGTATCAGCTGTGCCGTGCTCTGATCGAGGAGCACGTCGTGCCCGACTACCGCGAGCCAGACCTCATCCGCTGCGGACTTTCGGCACTCACCACGAGCTTCGCTGAGGTACATGAGGCCATGCGCCGATTGCGTGACCTCACGACCTCGGGCCGGTATCGCGAGTTCGCAGCGCAGCGATCGAGAGTGACGTAGGAACTTCGGCGATTCAGTGAGGTGAGAACTCAGCCGATCCTTGGCAGGCTCGAGTTCGGCAATACCTCGACCCAGGTACGGCCCGGCATCAGTGGGATGACCTGCCCGGTCGTGGTCGCGAGCTTCATCGGTGAGTTCTCGTTGGGTCGGCTCCAGGTGCCGTGAACGACGACACCGTTGCGGAACACCCACACCTGCCCGGATCCGATCACCACTGGCAGCGGCACGACGGTGCCGTGCGAATCGTGCGCGCTGGTGTTCTTCACGCTGACCGACATCACCACGACGTTCGTGGCCGTCACCTGGCTGCCGTCGATCAAGAGATCGGCGTGGCCACTCTGGTTACGCAGGTACCGGGTGCCGTTCCAGGTCCACGTGGCCGTCGCCGCGCTGTATTGCGCGGTCACCGTGGTTGCTGGCACGGCGTTCGTCGGGACGGCGACCTGGTAGCTGAACATTGGTGGTGGCGGGGTGGTTGACGGCGAGCGTGCCTCGCCACCTGCGTAGAGCATCGCCGTGGTGCCAAATACCTGATGCGGGACGGCGTGGTCGTGGCGAATCACGAACAGCGACGGCGTGACGTCCCACCACATCGGAGTCGCGTTGGAGTGATCGTTGATCGGACCGAGGTCTGACGACGTCCCGCCCGAGAACGCGAAGTAGGAATGTCCGAGCAGATGCACGATGTCGGCGTCGACTGGCCGGGCAGACCGAATAGGGCCGATGACCGGGACGTCCGCCGAGTGAAAGATCGCGAGCAACCGCGTCAGCCCACCCTCGACGGGCAGGTCGTAGACGATGTCGGCTTGATTCAGTCCCGCTTGTGGCCACGCACCCTGGACGTTGTCGACCTTGACCGCGAGCGCAGGCCGCTTCTCGGCAGCAGGACTGGTAGGTGGCAAGCCCGTCAGTGGATCGATTCCGCTGAGCACTGGAGGGGGAGCGGAACTGACCCCGGGGCTAGCGCCGGTCGCACCGGAGACGCCGGCGGCCAGCGCCGCCGCGGAGGCCGATGAGGCGAGTGCTTGCGCTGAGGATGCCGCTGCCGCCGAGTCAGCTGGCGAATCCGGCGCAGCGGACGATGCGCTCGTTTTGTCTGATCGCGCGGAGGCTTGGGTGCATGCGGTCAGCAGCAAACCGGCGCTCACCGCGAGCGCGGTTGCGGCGACCTGGTGCCGCTGTCGAGCGCGAACTTGCGGCACTGGGCTGCCTGCTTCCTATCGATGCGAACCCGGCCGACCTTACCCGGCCGACCTGAAGAACGTGGGCAGACCGGCAAAGGTTGTCAGACCGGTCGGCGAGGCGCGGGCTAGCGCTCGGTGGTGCGGCCCGGCGTACTCGTATCCTTTGCCCATGGAGGTCAGGACCGTGCTCCCGTGCGATGCCTCCAGCGTTGCTGCGGCACGGCGGCTGGTCCGGGGCGAGTTGGCGGCCCACGCGGAAGTGCCTGCTGAGCGATCCGACGTCGTCGACGCGGCCAGCCTGCTGGTCAGCGAACTCGTGACGAACGCCATCGTGCATGCCCGCACCGATGTCGAGGTCAGGCTCGTGACCGACGAGCACATGTTGCGTGCCGAAGTGAGCGATGGCAATCCGACGTTCCCGACCCCTCGGCGTCCGGCCGGATTGGCCGGCACCGGCAGGGGACTGATGATGATGGACGACCTTGCGAGCCGGTGGGGTGTCTCGCCGTCCGGCGTAGGAAAGACCGTCTGGTTCGAGCTCACCTTCGCCAGCTAACGGCCGGAGCGCTCTGGCTCAGGATTTGTGATCGACCAGGACGTGGCCCGGTGGTGCGGGTTCGTCGGGGGCAACCACGAGCTCGGACTCCCGCAGGTGCGGCCACGCCGCGTGCAACATCGCCGCCAAAGGCACGGCGACGATCGCCCCGACAACGCCCTCGAGGATCGATCCGACGGTAAGTGTGAGGGCGATCGCGAGTGGGTGCAACGAGACTGAGCGACCCATGATGATGGGTTGGAGAAAATGCCCTTCGAGTTGATGTTCAACAACCAGGACGCCCAGCAGGATCAGACCAGGGGTGACTCCCTGCGTGCCCATCGTCACGAACACTGCTAACCCGCCACCGACGAGAACTCCGATGAGTGGCACGAAGCTCGTGATGAACACCACCAACGTCAGCGGCGCGACGAGCGGGACGCCGAGTATCGACAACGTGATGCCCATGATCAGTCCGTGGAATGTCGCGATGATCACGCTGCCTCTGATGTAGCCCGACAACGTGGTCCATGCGGCGAGCGCTGCCCGGTCGACCCGCTCGGCAGTGCGGGAGCGGAAGGGCGCGGTCACGAAGCGCCAGATCCCCTCGCCGTCGTAGAGGAAGAAGAAGGTAATGAACGCCGTCAAGACGAGGCCGGCGGCAAACTCCGCAGCCACGCTCGCGCCGCTCACCACGGTGTTGACGATCGCGCCGCGATGCTGATTGAGCTGGGCGACGGCCTTCTGCTGAAGATCGGCGAGATTCTGGTTCTTCAGGTGCAATGGCCCCGTCGACAGCCAATGCCGAACCTTCTCGCTGGTCGCCGACAGGTCCTTCACCAGCGTGTGCCACTCGACGGTCGCCCGATAGACGACAAGCGTGCCGATGCCGAGGATGACCAGAAGCGCGATCAGGAAGGCCACCCACGTCGAGAGAAGGCGCGACAGGCCGTGGCGCTGGAAGAACATCATGAGCGGTCGCAGCAGCGCCGTGAACACGAGAGCCGCGAGGATGGGGAGGACTACCACCTGAATTCGCAGGATGAACTTCAACAAGAAGTAGCCGACGATGCCGAGCGCGATCAGTCGCCATGACCACGCGCCGGCGGTGACCAGCCAGCGCGGCAGCACTGTCTGTGCGGGCGGCGGTCCTGGTGCTTTGGTCGCTGCGATTGCGGCCTCAGCCGAAGCGGAGACCCCGGACGTCGGCGTGATGAGCGGTCCGGTCGACATGCGCGGCTCGGCCTCCTTCAGCTAATGGTCTCGGGCGGTCACATACTGCGCGATCTGGATCAGCAATTGCGTCGTGCGGGTGTCGAGAGGTGCTCCGGTCAGCGCCTCGCACGCGCGCTCCAGCCGGCGCTGCGATTCGTCGACGGCCCAAGCCCTGCCTCCCGCTTCGTCGACGAGAGCGGTCGCCCGTGCCACCGCATCGTCGTCAGCCTCCGGGTTCAGTGCCCCGGATCCGTAAAGGCTACGCAATTCCTCACCTGCCGCCGTCCCGGAATTCATCGCCGCGACGACCGGCAGGCTGTTCTTGCGAGCCCGCAGGTCGGCGCCGACGGGCTTTCCGGTGCTGGCGGACGCGCCCCAGATGCCGAGCAGGTCGTCGACGAGCTGAAACGCAAGCCCGAGTTCGTAGCCGAACACCTCGAGGGCCGCCACGGCCTCGGCCGCTGCCCCTGCGAGGTGCGCTCCGATCGACGCCGAACACGCCAGGAGTGAGGCGGTCTTTCCTGCGGCCATGGCGAGGCACTCGTCCAGAGTCACGTCGAGTCGTCGCTCGAACTCCAAATCGCCGACTTGGCCGACGATGAGTTGCTGAGTCGCGGCCGTAAGAGACCGTTGCGCGGCTTGGGCGCGTACAGGGTCGACATCGAGAAGCGTCTCGAACGCGAGTGCAAGCAGGGCGTCGCCGGCAAGGATCGCGGCCGAGCTGCCAAAGACGGTCCATGCGGTCGAGCGATGCCGCCGCTCGGTGTCGCCGTCCATGACGTCGTCGTGCAACAAGGAGAAGTTGTGCACGAACTCCACGGCGAGTGCCCCGGGAATGCCGTCGGACGCCGGGGAGCCTGCCGCCTCGGCCGACAGCACCGCGAGGGTGCCGCGGACCGCCTTGCCGCGGTGCGCCTCGCCGGCACTGCCGTCGGCGTCGATCCAGCCGAGGTGGTAGGAAGCGACGTTTCGCACCGATGGCTCGAGCCTGCGCACTGCCTCGCGCATCGGCTCGTTGAGTAGCTCGCGCGCGGCCGCCAGCGCCGCCAATGCAGGTGAGCCGGCATCAGCCGCAGCGGTCACCGACATCGACGTCACGCCGACGCCTCGTGGACAGCGGCTTCGGTTGGTGCGGCCACGCTTCGCCATTCCTGGAGTGCGTGTGCGGCTGCGACCCCGCTGCGTACCGCACTTTCCATCGTCGCGGGCCAGCCGGTCGCTGTCCACGCACCGGCAACAACCAGGCCGGCGGCGTTCGTCGTCGTGGACAGGCGGCGGGCCGCGCTACCGGGAACGGGACGAAAGGTCGCCTCGCGTTCGCGTGTGACGAAGAAGTCTCGTACCACTGCGTCGCGGGCGGCCGGCAGTACCCGCAACAGTTCCGGCAAGAATTCCTCGCGTAGCTGCGCGACCGGCTCGTCGATCCAGGCGTCTGCCGCAGAGACCGACACTGCGACGTATTGCCCGCTGTGCAGCCCTGATGCTTTCGTGCGATCGAAGACGAACTGGACAGGGGAATCGACCGCTGCGAGGAACGGCTCGGTAAGGACCATGCGGTCGAAGATGACGTGCACGTTCAGGATCGGGGACACGTCGAGGCCGCGGACGGCGGTCGGGTCGGCGATCGAGCCTGCCGGGAGCAGGTCGGCCGCGGCGTCGTGGGGGACTGCCAGCACGACGGCGTCCGCGTCAATGCTTGCGTCATCGGTGTCGACCCGCCACCGATTGCCGTCGACTGCGGTGACCGCGCGAACGCGCGTGCGCAACCTGACATCTGCGTCGTGGGTAGCAAGCACTGCGGCCGCGGCGTCGCCGTGCAGTTGACCGAGCGGAACGCGCGACACCCCGATGTCGCACGCGTCGGCCTTGCGCAGCAAGCCGTCCTGGAACACCATCGCACCCAGCGTTAATGAAACCTGAGCCGACGGCGCGTTCAGGGTCGCGACGGTGAACACGTCGATGAGGCGCTCGAGCACCTTCTTCGACTGGCCGTGGGCGGCCAGCCAGCTACCGAACGTTTGCGTGTCGGACGACGGCGCATCGCGGTCGACCCGATCGAGCTTGAGCATCGCGACGATCGCGCGGATTCGTTGCCATGGGGTGAGCAACCGGTACGTCAACAGTGCCCGCGACAAGTGCAACGGCGCCGGCAATCTGTCGCGGCGAAGCCGCGCGATCCGTCCGGTCGCGGGATCGATGACGGGGACGTCGAGTCGCGTCTGCAGGAACGTCTCGTCCTCGACGCCAAGGCGGCTAATGAATTCGCGATACGCGGTGCAGCACCGCAGAAAGACGTGCTGGCCGTTGTCGACAACGATCTCGCCATCTTCGAACGCTCGGGTGAACGAGTGCGTCGCCCCGCCTAGCCGCGCGCGCGACTCGAGCAGCGTGACCGCCCATCCCGCATCGGCAGCAGTGATCGCCGCGGACAATCCCGCCAGACCGCCGCCCACGACGACGACGCTGGGTTGGCTAGTGCGGTTAGTCATCGCCGGCTCGTCGTCACACTGTGCGCCGCGAGGTACGCCTTTTCCCACACGGGTAGCGAAATGCGCTTGCGAAGTACGGCCTGCGGGTCACGCGCAATCCGCCTGAGAAGGCGGTGATAGATCCCTGCCATCGCCGAGCAGCACGCCGCACTCCGCGAATCGAGCAACGGCAGCAGCTGTAGGCCTTCCGCGTACCACTTCTCGGCGCGTGCAGCCTGTTCGCGGATCAGCGTTGCCGTGCGGCCACCGTCATCGGCGACAAACCCATCGTCGTCCAACCGAAGCTCGACGCCCGCTGCCTCGAGTTCGTCGTGCGGTAAGTAGATGCGTCCGTTCTGGAGGTCTTCACGGACGTCGCGCAAGATGTTGGTCAGCTGAAGGCCGACGCCGAGGGCGTCGGCGAGCGGATTCGCCGCAACCATGTCGGAGGCTTCGAAGACGCCGGTCGACAAGCGGCCGATCGAGCCTGCGACGCAGCGGCAGTAGTGCACAAGATCGGGGAAGGTTTCGTAAGTGGTGCCTCGCACGTCGAGCTCGCAGCCGTCGACGAGCTCGAGAAAAGCCGGCACGGGAATGGGCAGTCGCGATGCTGCGTCTGTCAGCGCCAACAAGACGGGGTCGGTCGTCGCGCCGCCGACCGCTTTGATGTCGCGACGCGCGTCGTCGAGGAGCCGTAGCTTCTCCGGCGCCGGCAAGTTGCCGTCGCCGATGTCGTCGATACGCCGGGCAAACGCGTATACGGCGGCGAGCGCGCCTCGTTTAGCCGGGGCCAAAAGCCTGATCCCATAGGAGAAATTCTTCGCCGCGCTCTTCATGATGCGTTCGCACTCCGCGTACGCAGCAGCGATTTCTACCGCGTTCGGGGGTGCCACGTCCTCATGCTGGTCGTCAGTCATCCGCGTCCGTTCGGCTCGTCAAAGCGCCGAGCGCTTCGCACAGTGTGCGCTGCTTGGTGGGCTTCGGTGTGCCCGCAAGTACATCGAAGTCGGCCGCCGCAATCGCATGCAGTGCGGCGCGCCCACCTGCGACGAAGCCCGCGATTGCGAGCTTTCCGCGGCCGGGGATGAGCTGGACGAGAGGCGCGCCTTGCGCGAGCAGATCGCGGGCGCGAGCCACCTCGAACGCCATCAACGTCTTCACCGCCGGGCTGGCGTGCGCCGCGCGCAGGTCGTTGTCGCTGGCACCGAACCGGCGAAGGTCCTCCTGGGGGAGATAGACGCGGCCGCGGCCGAGATCCTCCGCGACGTCCTGCCAGTGCTCAGCCAGCTGCAACGCCGTGCAGATCTTGTCGGACAGTGCGATGCGATCGGGGGTGGCGAGACCCAGGGCGGCGAGTACCAGCCGCCCGACCGGGTCGGCCGACAACGTGCAGTAGTGCCGTAGGTCGTCGAACGTCTCGTAGCGGTCGGCGCGCTGGTCGAGTCGGTTGGCCTCGACGAGCCGGCGCAGCGGCGTCTCGGGCACCCGGCCGGCCCGCACCCCTGTCGTCAAGGCTGCGACGGCCGGCAATGAAGCCTCGCGGCCAGCGAACAGGGTTGTGACGTCCGCATCGACGAGGTCGAGCATCGCGAGTCGCACGCCGCTTTCGACGCTTGCGTCGTCGCCGATGTCGTCGACAAATCGGGCATAGCCGTAAATGGCCAGCAGGTCAGCGCGCAGCTGCTTGGGCAGGAACCACAACGCCACCGGAAAGTTCTCTGAGCGGGCCTTGGCGAGCACCCCATGGAGTGCCTGGAGTGCCGGCGCGGCTGCGGTCATCGGGCTAGCATCCTCCTGGTCCTGATCAGGTGCGGGCATTCAACCCTACGATGATGCTCATGAGTACCGCGCCCGCTGAGGTGGAGCGCCCTGAGGCCGACGTGCGGCCTGACCACCCTTGGGTGACGATCGTCTGGGACGATCCGGTGAACCTCATGGAATACGTCACCCACGTCTTCCAGAAGCTGTTCGGATATCCGAAGCCCCAGGCCGAAAAGCTGATGCTCGAGGTGCACCACGAGGGCCGGGCCGCCGTCTCGTCGGGGACCAGGGAGCAGATGGAGAACGATGTTCAGCGCCTGCACGCCCACGGCCTTTGGGCCACCCTGCAAAAGGACGACTGAGCGGTGGTACTCGTTGGCTAAGGTCAGCCGTCGTGCTCGCGGTCCGCGCATGCAATTGCGGGACGACGAGGTGCTGGTGATCTCTCATCTGCTCGACGAACTCGACGGGCTGCTGGGCGGTGGCGATCCTCCTGCCCAGGCTGCTCGTGAGGGCACGGATGGCGACGACGATGTGATCGCTGGCCTGAATTGGTCGACTGACCCGGTCGTCACACCGTCCGACCCGGCCTTGTTGCGACTGTTGCCAGACGCCTACCCCGACGACGCCGAGGCGACCGAAGAATTCCGCCGTTACACCGATGCGACGCTGCGCGACGGGATGCACGCCGACCTTCTCGCCGTCCGCGAATCGTTGTTGGTCATCGGTGAGAACGGGCACGCGAGCCTCGATGACGACGTGGCGCAGGCTTGGTTGCGGGTGCTGAACAGAGTGCGGCTGGTGCTCGCCGTCCGGCTCGGCATCGAGAACGCAACTGACCATGACGACCTCGCGGTCATCGATGCTGATGATCCGCGGACCGGGCCGTTCCTGCTCTTCGAGTGGGCCGGGTATTTGCTCAGCGATCTGCTAGCAGCCTGCTAGCATTTTGCGACATGAGGACTCTCTATTTGCGCAACGTGCCGGACGATGTGGTCCGCCGCCTGGAGCGCCTGGCGCAGCGAGACGCAACGTCGGTCGGAGCGGTCGCGGTCAGGGAACTCAGCGAGGTCTCCCGCCGAGCCGATAACCCGGGGTTGCTCGACACGCTGCCTGACCTCGACGTCGACCCGGCCACGATCGTCGCTGCGATCGACGACGAGCGCTAGCCCATGATCGTCGTCGATGCATCGGCCGCGATCGCGGGTCTCCTGAACGACGGGCCCGCGCGGCGCAGGCTCGCAGGGGAGCAGCTGCACATCCCGCACCTGATCGACAGTGAGGTCGCCAGCGGGCTGCGTCGACTCGTGATCGCACGCCGCATTACCGAGGAACAGGGCTGGGCAACCCTTGACACCTGGCGTCGCCTCGCTGCCACCCGCTACGCCGCGCACGGGCTCCTTGAGCGGATCTGGGGGCTGCGCGACAACCTGACCGCTTACGACGCTGGCTACGTTGCGCTGGCCGAACAACTCGATTGCGCGGTTGTCACTGCCGACGCGCGGCTGGCCGCAGCTCCTGGCATTCGTTGCCCGGTCACCCTGGTTCCGAGGTAGCAGCGGCCATGCTCGTGATCAGCTCGCAGATCGTCGACGAGATCGTTGCGCATGCCCGCCGCGACCACCCTGACGAGGCTTGCGGAATCGTCGCCGGGCCCGTCGGTAGCGACCGGCCGCAGCGATTCATTCCGATGGTGAACGCCGCACGGTCGCCGACCTTCTACGAATTCGACTCCCTCGACCTCCTTCGGCTCTATCGCGACATGGACGATCGAGACGAAGAGCCGGTGGTCGTCTACCACTCCCACACTGCAACGCAGGCCTACCCGTCGCGGACCGATGTGGCCTACGCCTCCGAGCCAGGCGCCCACTACGTGCTCGTGTCGACCCGGGAGCCCGATACCGTGGAGTTCCGCTCGTACCGCATCGTCGACGCCGTCGTGACCGAGGAAGAGGTCAGGGTGGTCTCGGCGTTGGAGCCAGATAAGACGCCGTAACGACGTCCACCAGCACGCTCTTCTATTAGGAGATTTCCGGCATGGCCATCGAGGTCCGTATCCCGACGATCCTGCGCACCTACACCGGGGGAGAAAAGGCCGTCGCGGGTGACGGTGGCACTCTTGCCGACGTCCTCGTCGACCTCGACTCCCGGCACCCCGGCCTTCGCGACCGGATCGTGGACGAGAAGGGCCTGCGCCGGTTCGTGAACGTCTACGTGAACGACGAGGACGTCCGGTTCATGGGCGGCCTCGAGACGGCAGTGAAGGACGGCGACACGGTCACTGTCTTGCCCGCTGTCGCTGGTGGAGCTGGTGAGGTACGAGCCGGCGGAGCCAGCGCGCATGTCACCGCGGGTGGGTAAGCGTGCGCTTCGACTCCCTGGTCGACTCCGTCGGGCACACGCCGCTCGTCGGACTGCCGAGGCTGTCGCCCTCCGCGGATGTACGCCTGTGGGCCAAGCTCGAGGACCGCAACCCGACCGGGTCGATTAAGGACCGCGCCGCGCTCTTCATGATCGATGCGGCCGAGAAGGAAGGGCTGCTCTCGCCCGGCGCGACGATTCTCGAGCCCACCTCGGGAAACACCGGCATTTCACTCGCGATGGTGGCCAGGCAACGCGGCTATTCGCTGGTCTGTGTGATGCCGGAGAACACCTCGCTCGAGCGCCGTCAGCTGCTCGAAATGTGGGGCGCGTCGATCGTCTTCTCGCCCGCCGCGGGCGGTTCGAACGAAGCGGTGCGCGTCGCCAAAGCGATAGCCGCCGAGAACCCCGACTGGGTGATGCTCTATCAATACGGCAACCCGGCGAACGCTCAGGCGCACTACGAGACGACGGCCCCGGAGATCCTCGCCGACCTGCCGTCGATCACCCACTTCGTGGCAGGTCTCGGCACCACCGGCACGTTAATGGGCTGCGGCCGGTTCCTGCGCGAACACGTGCCCGGGATCGAGATCATCGCTGCCGAACCCCGCTACGGCGAGCTGGTCTACGGGCTGCGCAATCTTGACGAGGGCTTCGTGCCGGAGCTTTACGACGCCTCGGTGCTGACGGCGCGCTTCTCGGTCGGGCCGGCCGAAGCGCTGCTGCGCACCCGCGAACTGGTCGAGCAAGAGGGGATCTTTGCCGGCATCTCGACTGGCGCGATTTTGCATGCCGCGCTCGGAGCTGCTGCCAAGGCGGTTGAGGCCGGCGTCCGGGCCGACATCGCCTTCGTCGTGTGTGACGGGGGCTGGAAGTACCTCTCGACGGGTGCCTATGGCGGCACGCTCGACCAAGCCGCGGCGCGGCTCGAGGGACAGCTCTGGGCCTGATCCTGGTCAGGACGAGTGGCCGACACGCCAAAGTTCTGCCCGAATGGCCGTACCGGTGAGCATGATGATCACCCACATAATGTAGGTATGCGTATTTCGTCCTCCCGGCTGCGCCGGATCTCTACCGCGGTCCTTGCTGCTGCCGCCGTTGTCGTTGTCTCCCCACTCTCGGTCACACCCGCGGGCGCTACCGCCGCGACCGCGACCGCGATCACGACCACCGAAGCCACCCAGAACATCGCGTACGGCGGGTCTGTCGCGATCTCCGGCAAGCTGGTTCGGGCTTCCGACAAGGCGCCCCTGGGGGGCGGCCGGGTCTACCTCCAGCAAGACGTCAACGGTGTTTGGACCAACGCCGGATCCATCGTGACCAATGGCGCGGGTGGCGCGACGGGCTACGCCGTCGGGCTCTCGACCTCGCGGTCCTGGGCGCTGTACTGGCCCAGCAACGCCCAGTTCGCGGCGTCCCGCTCGGCTTCAATCGTGGTCAACGTCGCGGCACCTCCTGTGACCGCTTCGCGGGCGACGCAGATGAGCATCGTGGCGAGCGCATCGAACGTGGCTAGCGGCGGTTCCGTGGCGTTCAGTGGCCGGCTGACCCTGGCGGCCAACGGCGCGCCGCTAGGAGGCGGTCGCGTCTATCTGCAGCAGAACGTGAACGGCGTCTGGACGAACGCCGGATCCGTCATCACCAACGGCGCTGGCGGCGCGAACGCCTATGCCGTCGGGCTGACTACGTCGAGGTCGTGGAGCCTGTTCTGGCCGGGGAATGCTCAGTTCCCCGCCTCGCGCAGTGCTGCCGTGAACGTGACCGTCGCGGGCGCGCCCGTTCCCGTGCCGGTGCCGTCGCTTCGGCTCACGTTCTACTACCCGTGGTACCCGGCCGGCTGGACCCAGCCGGGCAGCAACTTCACACCGAGCGACGGGCAGTACGACACGTCGAACACGGCAGAGATTGCGCGGCAAACCACCGAGATGCGTTACGCCGGCCTGAATGGCGCGATCTTCTCCTGGGAAGGTCAATCGGACGTGTTCAGCAAGCGCCTATCGCTCGACCTCGCCGCCGCACATGGCACGCCGTTCAAGTGGTCGGTCTATTACGAGCTGGAAGGCCAGGGCAATCCGCCCGTGGCTGCGATCCAGTCCGACCTTTCCTACCTCTACAACACCTACGCGAACGACCCGAACTTCCTGCACATCAACGGCAAGCCGGTCATCTTTGTCTGGCCCGACGCCAACGACGGTTGCTCGATGCTTGCTCGCTGGGCGGCCGCGAATGCGAACCACCAGTGGTATGTCGTGCAGAAGGAGTTCTTTGTTCAGAACTACCTGACCTGCCCGAACCAGCCCGATGCCTGGCACGAGTACGCCCCGGCTACCCAGACCGAGGTCACTCCTACGTCGTACTCGGTGTCGCCAGGGTTCTGGCACAAGAGCAGCGCGTCGCAACTGGCTCGATCGGTGAGTGCTTTCAGTGCCGCCGTGCAGGCGATGAAGGCGTCGAACAAGCAGTTCGAGCTGGTGACCACCTGGAACGAGTGGGTCGACGGGTCGAACATCGAGTCGGCCACGCAGTGGGCAAGCCCTGACGGGTACGGCCAATACGTCGACGTGCTCCATAACGCGTTTGGGAGCCAGTAGCGGCGTACCTTTGGTGTTATGGCTCGTCGTCGCAAGGTCGTTGCTGCGGTAGCTCTTTCCGGGCTCGGTGCGGAGCTCGCGGTGCTCTCGCGCCGTCGTGGGTACGTGCTCGGCACCAACACCGTCGTGCGCTGCCGTAACGGCCACTTGTTCACGACCATCTGGATTCCTGGTGTGTCGCTGAAGTCCCTCCGCCTTGGTTGGTGGAGATATCAGAAGTGTCCGGTTGGAAATCACTGGACCTTCGTCACTCCGGTGAGGGTGTCGGAGCTGACCGAGGAAGAACTGCGGCGAGCCGCGGAGCACCGCGACGTCCGCATTCCCTGAGGTTTCACGTCACGTGCAGTGCGGTGGCCAGCGTCGCGATGATCCGCAGCAGCGCGTCCGGTTCGCCGGCTGCACGGGCGGGATTGATCTCGCCTATCGACAGCGCGCGAAATCGCGGATCATGGCAGGCAAGATCGAGCACTTGCGTCAAGACAGCGAGCGACGGGCCGGTGTTGCGACCGTCGGTGTTCTCCGATAGCGGCGCGTCAGTGAAGTCGAGAACATCAACATCGACATGGACGGCGAGTGGTCCGGGCGGCAGATACTCCAGAGCATCTGCGACCACTACGGCGGGCGCGCGGATCAGGTCTTCGCTCGAACACCAGTGAAGCTCGAGGTGGGCTGCCTGTTCGCGTTCGAAGTCAGTGGCAGCTGACGGATCGATGCCTGCGAACCACACCTGCGCCGGTGTGAGCAACGGTCGGCGGCCCGACGCGGTCGCGAGTTCGGGTGCGGCGCCCGGCAGGTCGAGCGCGTGCGCCATTCCCATCCAGTCGAGCGCCCCGTCATTCGTGCTGTGCGGGGTATTGAGGTCGAAGTGCCGGTCGAGATAGAGCAAGCCCGCTGCGGGTTCGCTCGTGAGGGCAGACATGACGCCCAACGCGACGGTGCAGTTTCCGCCGACAACCAGCACATCGGCGTCCGTCTGGATTGCCGTGGCCACCGCTCGTCCGACTGCCTGTACCGCTTCGACAGCCGCTGCGAGGTTCATGGCTCGCGGGTTTTCGCGGTCGGGCCGCCATACCTGCAGCGGGCCGTCGCCAGCGTCGTGAACATCGCGACCGGCCGCGCGCAGCGCCTCGATGAGGCCGAACTCGCGCAACACGCGCGGCGCCGCCTCCTGCCCGGGGGCGTAGCTGCCCGCGCTGGTGGGGGCGCCGATCAGGACAAGGCCGCGCGACATGCCCGACATCATGCCTGGTCGGTCGGACGTCGGTAGGCTGGCCGCCGTGACAAATGTTGCTGGCGTGTCAACTGGCGACGCGCCGATTGGCGTTTTCGACAGCGGCGTGGGCGGCCTAACGGTTGCGCGCGCGATGCTCGACCTGCTGCCACACGAGCCGCTGTATTACGTCGCCGACACCGCTCACTTTCCTTATGGCCCGAAGACCATCGCCGAGGTCCGCCAGTACTCGTTGACGGTACTCGACGAGATGGTCGACCACGGCGTGAAGATGTTGGTCATTGCCTGCAACTCGGCATCGTCGGCGATGTTGCGCGACGCGCGCGAACGCTACGACGTGCCAGTGGTCGAGGTCATTCAGCCTGCCGTTCGCAAGGCCGTGAGCGCGACCCGAAACGGGCGCGTCGGCGTCATCGGCACGCACGCCACGATCACCAGCATGGCCTACGAGGATGCGTTCGCGGCCGCGCCGCGGATCGACCTGACCACGGCTGCGTGTCCTCGATTCGTCGAGTTCGTCGAAGCCGGTGTCACGATGAGCGACGAGTTGCTCAGCTGCGCGAAGGAGTACCTCGCGCCGATCGTTGAGCGTGGGTGCGACACCCTCGTGCTGGGGTGCACGCACTATCCGTTCCTCGCAGGCGCCCTCAGTCTCGTCGTGGGCGACGAGGTGATGCTTGTTAACAGCGCCGATGAAACCGCGCGTGATGTTTATCAAACGCTGATCCGTCATGGGCTGTCGCGATCGGAAGCTTCGCCGCCGCCTCGACACACGTTCGTTGCTACCGGTGATCGTGACGCGTTCTTTGCGCTCGGACGCAGGTTCCTCGGTCCCGAGATCCTGGCCGTCGAAGGAGTCTGACGACACTGTCATGCGACTGACTGTTGTCGGCTGCTCAGGGAGCCACCCTGGCCCCGAATCCTCGTGCTCGTGCTACCTCGTCGAGCATGACGGTTTCCGGCTGTTGCTCGACCTCGGGAACGGATCGTTGGGTCCGCTGCAGAAGTTCATCAATCCGAACGACATCAATGCGATCTACCTGAGCCATCTGCACGGTGATCACTGGCTTGATCTGGTGCCGCTCGCGCATATACGCCGCCACCCGCGGGACGCCGAGGTGCGGGTGCTGCCGGTCATGGCACCGGTCACCGAGCGGGGACGCATTGCCGGCGCATTTGGCGTCGCGGCGTCCGAGCTCGATGACATTTACGCTTTCGAGGACCCAGTCGAGGGTGCGATCGGGCCGTTCGACGTCAAGCTCATCCGCACCGTACACCCGGTCGAGACGCACGCGATTCGCCTTACTGCAGACGGAAAGTCGCTCGTCTACACAGCGGACACGGGCCCGTTCGGTGCGCTCGCCAGCTTCGCGATGGGCGCCGATCTGCTGCTGGCCGAAGCCGGGTTCGCCGAGGGTCAGCCGCCGGCATTGCACTTGCGCGGCATCGAAGGTGGCCAGTTGGCGGCCGACGCCGACGTCGGACAGCTCGTGGTCACCCACGTTGCGCCCTGGGACGACTCGGCCGCCGCACTTGCCGCGGCACGCGAGATGTTTGTCGGTTCGACGACGCTGGCCCGACCGGGAGCTGTGTACGACCTGTAAGTGCCTCAGTGCGTGCCGGATAGGGTCAAGCGCATGCCTACGACAAGCCGCCTCGACGGCCGCGCGAACGACGAACTTCGATCGGTGACCATCACGCGTCATTGGCTCGACCACGCCGAAGGTTCGGTGCTGGTCGAGTTCGGCCGAACCCGCGTGCTGTGCGCGGCCAGTGCGGCCGAGGGAGTGCCCCGCTGGCGCAAGGGCAGTGGGCTGGGCTGGGTCACGGGCGAGTACGCGATGCTGCCGCGCGCGACGACGACGCGCAACGAACGCGAATCAGTGAAGGGCCGCCTCGGCGGGCGGACGCAGGAGATCTCGCGCCTCGTCGGGCGCGCACTGCGGGCGTGCATTGACTACAAGGCTCTCGGCGAGGCGACGATCCAACTCGACTGCGACGTCCTGCAGGCCGACGGCGGCACCAGAACGGCAGCGATCACCGGCGCCTACGTGGCGATGCACGACGCAATCGATTGGCTGCGCAAGAACGGGAAGATGCCGGGCGAGCCGCTGATTCGTTCGGTCTCGGCCGTCAGCGTCGGCGTCATCGACGGCGAGCCACGACTCGATCTGAACTACGAAGAAGACGTGCGCGCCGAGACCGACATGAACGTCGTGGTCACCGGCGACGGCGAGTTCATCGAGGTGCAGGGCACTGCAGAACGCAACCCATTGCGCAGAGCGGAAATCGACGCGCTGCTTGACCTTGCGGTCAGCGGTTGTGCGAGCCTCGACGCCCTACAGCGAGCAGCCCTGGCTGCCTTGTGAGCGGACGCCGTGTGGTGCTCGCGACTCGTAATGCGCACAAGGTCGTCGAACTGCGGCGCATCCTTTCCGCCGCTGGGCTGGAGTCAGTCCAGTTGATTGGGCTCGACGCCTATCCCGACCTGCCTGAGGTGCCCGAGACCGGCGCGACCTTCGAGGCCAACGCGCTGTTGAAAGCGCACGCGGTTGCCAGCGCGACCGGCTTGACCGCTATTGCCGATGACTCAGGTCTGGCGGTCGATGCGCTTTCCGGCATGCCGGGCGTGCTGTCTGCGCGGTGGTCGGGTGGGCTTGGCGATGAGGCGAATCTGCGGCTGGTACTCGCCCAGATCGCCGACGTCCCTGATGACCGGCTCGGCGCATCGTTCGAGTGCGCGGCCGCCGCTGTGTTTCCGGATGGGACAGACGTGGTGGTTCGCGGTCAGTTGATCGGCTCCATCACCCGAACCCCGCGGGGGACCAATGGGTTCGGGTATGACCCGATCTTCGTGCCGTCCGGTGGCTCGCGGACCACGGCAGAACTCGACCCCGACGAAAAGGACGCGATCAGCCACCGTGGCGTTGCATTTCGAGCGCTCGCCGCCCGTCTGCGCGACATCTGGTCCACGGGCTGATCCCGCATCGGCCGGCAACCTGTTGGCGTCACGGTGGAGTTGGGCGGCTGCTCAATGGGGTTCAACGGACTTCGACCCGCCTACGCCGACACGCCGCAACACGACGCACTGGCCAGCGTCGTCGGGTGACTCAGTCCGACCCTTTAGACGCGACCGCGTTCAGCTGAACGCGCTGTGGCCGCGTTGACTCGCTCAGTGTGCGCAGTGATGGGCTTGTCGGTACGACTCGCCAACGGCGGGGTGTTGTAGTTACCCGAGTGCTGGCGCGGCTGGATGTGTCAGGGTTGGTGTCGTGACGAGGCCGGTATTCATTCCTGCCGCGCAGCTGTGTGGCGCTTTCTATCGCGAAGCGGTCCGACCGCTGCTGAGCGGTGTGCCGCACGCAGCGGCGCTGCTCGGCTGGGGATCCGACGTGCTGGGCTACGACACCGCACAGTCGGTCGATCATGGGTGGGGTCCGCGTCTTCACGTCTTCGTCGAAAGCGAGCGTCGCACAGATGAACTGACGGGCATGCTCGATGACCGGTTACCCGAAGAGTTCGAAGGTTGGCCGGTGCGCTTTGGTTGGGACGCGGTGGCGATAAGGCACCACGTTACGGTCACCACACTTTCGCGGTGGACTGTCGACTACCTGGGCGTGGACGCGACCGACGGAATGTCGACGTTGGACTGGCTGCTCACCCCACAGCAACGTCTACTCGGTGTCGTTGGCGGCGCGGTGTATGCCGATGACGAGGGTGCCCTGTCGCGTCTGCGCGAGCTGTTGGCGTGGTACCCCGACCAGGTGTGGCGTTGGTTGTTGGCTTGCCAGTGGCGTCGGCTCGCGCAGGAAGAGGCGTTCGTGGCGCGCGCCGCTCAAGTCGGCGACACGACGGGGTCCGCGGTGACTGCAGCCCGACTGGTGCGCGACATGATGCGTCTGGCGATGCTGCTCAAGCGCAGATACGCCCCTTACCAAAAGTGGCTGGGCACGGCGTTTGCTCAGTTGAGCCACGACGATGACCTGCCGTCGTCGTTGGCTCGGGTGCTCGATGCCTCAGACGCGGCGGCGCGCGAGTCCGCACTGGGAGATGCCTGGTCGGCGCTCGCGATCCGGCACAACAATGCACGACTCACCGACGCTGTTGACCCGTCCACGCGGAAGTACCACGAACTGCCAGCCCGTGTCCTGATGGCAGATCGCTTCGTCGACGCGTGCATGGAGACCGTCACCGACGCGGGCTTGCGCTCGCTTCCACTTGTCGGCGCGATCGACCAAACCGTCGACAACACCGATGTGTTGCAGGACCCAGCCGTGTATCGGCACCTTGCTGGTTTGTACGAGCGATGAGGTCGCCACAGACTTGGCGTGTCGGCGCTGGTGTAGCTCTTGCCGCTGTTGGTCATGAAGTCGAGAAGGGTCGGTGCGTAGGGAAACGAGCCACGCTGGCCAGTGATCTTGACGGTGGCCACCTCGTTTCGCCCAGCAAGGACGTTTCGCCGAACACGCAAAGGAAGTCGCGATTGCCGAGGGGATCAACGGTGTCGGTCGGGAGTCCTGCGCTCGATTGCTGCGGGTGACCGCCGGTTGGGGGGTGGCGCATTGTGCACGCTGGCGGTGCGCCACAAACATGCCACCAGTGCGCGTTCAGTGAACGCGGTACTTGCCGCGCAACGCTCGTATCGGCGGCGCCCTTGATCAGAATTCGTGTTGACGGGGCAGCCATCATGACCGTATGCGCAGTTTCGACGACCCTGTTGATGAGGCGGACTCGGTCGACGTCTCAGGTTGGGACTTCGGCTGGCTCGATGGCCGGGCATGGGAGCAGCGCCCCCCGTGGGGATACTCGCGGCTCGTAGCTGTGCGGCTTTACGAGGTGGGCTCCGCCCTCGACATCGACAGTGGTGGCGGCGAGATGGTCGCACATATGCCGCACCTACCGAACACCATGGTGGTCACCGAGGGATGGGACCCAATGTCGAGCATGCTCAGCGCATCCTGTCACCGCGCGGAGTGCAGGTGGTTACGCTCAAGCAGGGTGAACCGCTGCCTTTCCCTGACCCCAGCTTCGAACTCGTGACGAGCCGTCACCCCGTGAAGCCTGACTGGAGTGAGATCGCTCGAGTGCTTGTCCCAGGGGGCACGTACCTTGCCCAACACGTTGGACCAGCATCGGCGTTCGAGGTCATCGAGCGCTTCGTGGGTCCCATGTCGGAGCAGCAGCGTCTCGCTCGAGATCCGCAGCGTGAGGCCGCTGCTGCGCGGGCAACTGGCTTGCAGATCAGGGAACTGCGCACGGCACGTTGTCGGATGGACTTCCTCGACGTCGGCGCGATCGTCTACATTCTGCGCAGATGCGTGTGGTGGGTTCCCGACTTCACCGTCGGCCGCTACCGCGATGCGCTCCGGCAACTGGACGCCCACATTCGCCAGCACGGCGCGTTCGTGGCGCATTCGACGCGCACCCTGTTCGATGCCAGACTCGATCTCCACTGAGGTGCGCGCGCACATGCAACACAAGCAGACGTCGTCTCACACTGCGCGCCGCGCGCCCGGTGTCCTAGGCGATCCCTACGGTCCACGATCGCGTCTTCTGATGTACGCCAGCGGGGCCGATCTATCAACTGCTGCTGAGGTTTCTCCCGGGGCTGGTGCACGCCAGTGTCGAGCAGCAGGCCCAGGCCCAACCGCGCATTAGCCAGATGAAGCGCGTCGTCTATCCACTCCTCGTCAACCTCGGCGTTGCATGGTATTCCAACTGGTGGTGCCGGCGGCATTGCTGCCGCTGGTTCGACGGCGGCGCAAAGCACGAGCAATAGCTGACGTGGACGCGCACGTTTGCCGCAGCGGTCTTTCGGTCCTGCCGATGAGCGTGCCCTGTGATCAGACCTCGTTGTGATCAGACCTCGTTGTGACGTAGCCGATGGCTCGCCGCCTGGCGGAGCATCGCTTCCAGTTCGGGGTCGGACCCGATCGCCCGGACCTCCTGTGTACACCGGCACGCACCAGCGATTTTGGAAGCCCACCTCAGCGCCTCCTCGCGTGAGGGCACATCCACGATTGTGATACCGCCGATGAAGCTCGGTTTCGGGCCGTCGATGAGCGTTCCGTCAGTGGCCACGAAAGTCGCTGGCTCATCTTCCATGCCACCGGACAAGACGTATACCCCGGAGTCGATGGCCGCCTGGCAGACCGCGTGCGCGGCCCTGCCCGCCTCCAGCCACGCTTCCTCGGGTATGTGGTCCATCGCGTCGCTGGGGAATGTGATCAGGTACTGCGCCATGTCATGGCCTCTCGCCTCGGACCGCGGCTAAACCCATTTCCACGAACGTTAAGCCCGCGATCCGACACTCCACCGCACGCAGCTGGCCGCTGCGACTCAGAGTGGGAGTGGATGGGAGAGAACTCCGTCGCCGTGGGCGCGTTCGGCCAGGGTACGGGCGAACGTGATGGCGTCGATGGTGACGTGCTCGCCCGAGGTGCCTTGGGTGTAGTGGCCGCCTGCCGGGCCGGTCAACTCGAGGTCAAATGGCAGGTGGTGGGTGGTTGCCCATTCGGCGACCAGGTCGGCGACGATGCGGCCGTCATGAGGGGCGTCGGCGTCGAAGGGTTGGCCGGTGGCCTGGGCGAGGTCGATGCGGTGCATCCAGGTATCGCGGGTGAACCCGACATCGAACAGGTAGCCAAGGGGTTGTCGTCCGACAGGGACTGGGAGTTTGAGTAGGGGCAGCTTCGCGATGGGGCGGGGCAGCGTGCGACGAGCCTTCAACGCGCGCGGCGCGACGTGGTCCCACTCGGCGATGAGCTGTTGGGTGCTGTAGTCGCTTCGTTCACGGACCTGAATCTCGTTCATCCCATCCCACCAGTACTTTGCGCCTATTTCGGCGACGACTGGGCGACCGGCCCGGACCTGGCGCAGGAACTCTCGTGGCGATGCCTGGCCTGCGGCGGACCCGACCATGTGGGCGACTAGCGCGCGCACGTCCCAGCGGGGGCAGTCGGTCGGTTTGGCCCAGTCCCTGGGCTCCAGAGCGCGTATCGTCGCGGCGACCTTCCCGGCCTCGACGTCAGCGATCTGCATCGCCTCGGCGTGCTTGATCCGCGGGATCGTGCTCACGTCAACGGTGGTGGTCATGATCATCGGGATCCCTTCGTCACTGCTTCGGTGGTGCGACGTCGATCGATGTCGGTGAGGAACATCTCGGTGACACGCCCGGCTAACCGGGCCCAGCGCTTGCCCCCGGGTTCGTTGGCTACCTGTTGGTGGGCTAGTCCGTTGGCTAAGGCGCTGAATATGTCGATGTTGCGTTGGTCGGTGACGCCGGCGGTCGCGAGCAACCGCCGGGCGACCTCGTAGAACTCCAGCGCCAACGCGAAGGCCTCAGCCGAAGGCTCAAACCCCGGGACGGTGCGCTGGAACAGCATCTGATGGCGCACGATGTCGTCGCTGGAAAATTGCACGAGGTCGCCGAGGAACCGTGCCAACGCGCGGCGCGGATCACCGCCGTAGCTACGTTCCGCAACGAAACTCAGAAGTTGGCGGTAGCCGTCGGCGAACATCGCATCGTAAAGGTTCAGCTTCGAGTCGAAGTACACATACAGCGACGGTTGACGAAGGCCCACGCTGTCGGCGAGGTCTCGCAGCGAGATCGCCGCGAGGCCGTCGCGGTCTGCCAGCAGCCAAGCCTGCGCAAGGATCTCGGCACGCTTCACCTCGTGGCGGACCTTCCTGCGGTCCGGTCCAGCCGTCATCGGACAACCCGGCAGAACGATCTCATCCGCTGGCGGACGGGGTTTGCGCTGGCGTGCCGTTGAGCTCGTACAGCGAGCTGATGGATATCTCCGGTTGGCCGGCGATCCCCAGCTGCGTGACGGCCGGCATGATCTGCGTCTGCACGAACCTCATGAACTGCGCCTCGGAGTCCCACACATCGGTCATGTTCAGCACCCCGCTGTCGAAGGTGGCCACGTGTACGCGCATCCCGTCCGGCGTGTGCCGATCCCAGCCCACGATGTCGCGCACCGCGTCGTACTGCTCCGAAGAGAATCCGGCCCATCTCTGCATGATCACTGCGGCCATTATCTGCCTCCTAGGTTTAATCGGCCGAACGGTTCACGGCCCGTCGATGGTCGGTGGTCGGACGCGACTCGATGCCGTAGTCCGGCCTGCAGTCCACCATCCTATCGACGATAGGAATACTATCGGCGATAGGAAATGTCAAGAGTGCCGATGCAGCTCACTTGTTGCCGTGGTGGCATCGGCCGACGCGCCGTATCCGAGAAATCTTTCTGGACGACGTATCAGCGCGCCGCCACGATGCTCTTACTTGTGACGGCCGACCTGGGGGGCGACCGCCAGTCGGTGCGAACCGCAGCATGGGCGCGCTCGCTACGGGGGAGCGCACCGAGCACGCGGTGAGGGCGCCGGGATCCATGACCCCGGCGCCCTCACCTGCGTCAGTGCTGGCCGTACACGTTGTGGTAGCGGTCGTAGAGGCGGTCGATGTCGGCCGGCTCGATCTTCAACGGTTCGCCGAGTGCGCGAGCGAGGTGGGCGGTCCGCGCGACGTCTTCGCACATGACAGCCGCCTTGACCGCGGCGGTCGCGTCAGGCCCGATGGTGAACACCCCGTGGTTTTGCATCAGGATCGCCCGCGACCTGTGCTCGCGCAGCGTCGCGACGATGCCGCGGCCGATGTCGTCGTTGCCGATCAGCGCGAATGGCCCAACCGGGATCTCGCCACCGAACTCGTCGGCCATCGCGGTCAATACGCACGGAATCGCCTCGCCCCTTGCCGCCCAGGCGGTGGCGTACGTCGAGTGGGTATGGACGATGCCACCGACCTCGGGCATTGCGCGATAGACGTACGCATGCGCCGCCGTATCGCTCGAGGGCGAGTGCTCGCCGTCCACCACATTGCCTTCGAGGTCGCACACGATCATGCTCTCGGGTGTGAGTTCGTCGTAGCTGACACCGCTCGGCTTGATGACGAAGAGCTCATCACCCGGCACTCGAGCTGAGACGTTGCCGGCGGTCCAGACGACGAGACCCCAGCGCACTAGCTCTGCGTGCAAATGCGCAACCGAAAAACGGATTTCGGCGATCTCGGACGACGGTGTTCTCACGATGCGCTCGCTTCGATGCGCAGGTCGTGCAACCGGTGCAGCACGTCGTTGACGCCGCGGCCGAAGTAGTCGTGCAACTGCGAGTACTCCGAGTAGAGGCGGTTGTAGATCTCGTGAGTCGCCGGATCCGGCACGTACGCGTTCCGCAGCGTACGGCCCATCGATGCCGACGCCGCCGTCACGTCGTAGTATGCGCCGGCGGCGACTGCGGCGTGGATGGCCGAACCAAGTGCGGGACCGTGTTCAGAGTCGAGCACTGTCATCGGGAGGCCCGTTACGTCGGCGTACACCTGCATCACAAATGCATTCTTGAGCAAGCCGCCGGCCACCACGAACTCCTCACAGGGGATACCTGCTTCATCGAACGTCTCGATAATCTTGCGAGTCCCAAACGCGGTGGCTTCGACGAGCGCGCGGTAGACGTCCTCGGGCTTGGTCGACAGCGTAAGACCGACAATAACGCCCGAAAGCGAGTGGTCGACCAGCACCGATCGATTGCCGCTTTCCCAGTCGAGTGCGATGAGACCGTGCGCGCCGACCCGCTGCTGCGCGCAAAGGGAGCTGAGGTACTCGTGCGCGTCCATCCCGAGCGCTGCTGCTCGTGCGACGTAGTCGGCGGGCAGTGAGTTGTCGACGAACCACGCGAAAATGTCGCCGACTCCGCTCTGACCCGCTTCGTATCCCCATAGTCCTTGCACGATTCCGTTGTCGACAACGCCACACATTCCGGGCACCTCGGCGAGCCGATCACCGTTCATTACGTGGCATGTCGACGTACCCATGACCGCGAGCATCTGACCCGGCAAGGTCGCCTTTGCTGCAGGAGCGGTGACGTGGGCGTCGACGTTTCCGACAGCCACCGCGATGCCTTCTCGTAAGCCCGTCCACGCTGCCGCTGCTGCGCTCAGACCGCCAGCCCGACCACCGAGCGGGGATAGCGGAAACTCGAGCTTGTCATGTGCGAAGTCGGCGAAGCCGGGATTCAACGCGGCGAGGAAATCACTGCTGGGCCAACCGCCGTCCTGATAGATGCCCTTGTAACCGGCCGTGCAGACGTTGCGTGTCTCGTTGCCGCACAGCTGCCAGACGATCCAGTCCGCTGCCTCGATGAAGCGTTCTGTCGCGGCATAAACCTCGGGGTCTTCTTCCAGCAACTGCAGGCCCTTTGCGAACTGCCATTCCGAGGAGATGCGTCCGCCGTAGCGCGCCAGC
This sequence comes from Acidothermaceae bacterium, assembly GCA_036509315.1. Taxonomy (GTDB): domain Bacteria; phylum Actinomycetota; class Actinomycetes; order Acidothermales; family Acidothermaceae; genus PALSA-607. The sequence goes on along the minus strand of DATCFU010000143.1, from coordinate 2,834 downwards.
CAACTCTCACCACGCGCCGCGGCGAGGGAGTTGATGCGCTCGGCATGAGACTGCGCCGCGTGATGCTTCCACAGCTTCACGTACGCGTGCGGGCGATCGCGGAAACGCTCGTCACGGCATAGCGGGGTGCCATCGGCGAGCACCGGCAACACGGTGCACGCGGTGAAGTCAGTCGCAATACCGATTACCTGCTCGGGTGCAACGCCGCTGGCCGAGATCGCTTTCGGGACCGCATCGCGCAGTGCGTCGACGTAGTCTTGCGGGTCCTGCAACGCCCAGTCGGGTGGCAACGGAGCGCCGGTTGCCACGAGCGTGCGGTCCATCACGCCGTGGGCGTACGAGTGGACCGCGCTGCCCATCTCCACGCCGTCGGACACGCGAACCACCAACGCCCGCCCAGACAGCGTTCCGAAGTCGACTCCGACGACGTACTGGTCCCTGTTATCGCTCACATGCCGATTGTGCACGTCTCCGGAGGGCTCGTTGGACATCAGTGCGGCCGCGCTTTCGTCGGTGGCTTCTGCGTGCTGTCACGAACGATGAGGGTAGCTCCGACGACGTGGCGTTCCGCGGCGCGTGGCCCGGATTCGATCTGGTCGACGAGCAAGGCGAGGCTGCGGCGTCCGACCTCGCCGAAGTCCTGGCGGATCGTGGTCAGCGGCGGGCTGAAGTACGCCGCCTCCGGTACATCGTCGAATCCGACGACGCTCACGTCACCAGGCACATTGCGGCCACGCTCGTGGAACGCGCGCAGAACTCCGACGGCCATCGAGTCGTTCGCGACGAAGACCGCTGTCACGTCAGGCATGCTGGCAAGCACGCGGCCCGTCTCGAACCCGGAGCGCGCACTCCAGTCGCCGCGCAGTGGCGGGGGCACCTCGACTCCGGCGCCTTCGAGGGTGGCCCGCCAGCCGGTGGTGCGTTGCTGGGCTTCGAGCCAGTCGCTGGGTCCGGACACGTGCCACACCGTTGCGTGGCCGAGCTCGAGTAGATGTTGGGTGGCCGCTTGAGCGCCGGCGTGCTGGTCGACCGTGACCACATCAATGTCCGCCGCCGCGTCACCTTCGACGGCCACGACCGGCAAACCCGATGGCAGGCTGGCGAGTGCTTGGGCCAGCGAATCGAGTGGCGCGATGACGACGACTCCCTCGACTCCCTGGTCGACCAGACGGCCAATGGCCTGGCGAACCGCGGGTCGATCGGTGGAGCGCAGGCTCGCAACAGTGACGAAGTATTGCGACTCGAGTGCTGCTTGTTCGATGCCGTACAGCGTCGACGCCGGGCCGTACAACGTGCTGTTGAGGGTGACGACGCCCAGGGTCTGCGACTTTCCGGTGACTAGGGTCCTGGCTGCGCTGTTACGGCGGTAGCCCAACTCCTCGATGGCAGCGAGTACACGTGTACGGGTCGTCGCTGTGACGCTAGGGTGCTTGTTGATGACACGCGACACTGTCTGATGCGAGACTCCAGCCAGTTGCGCGACGTCGGTCATCGCAGGCGCGCGCAGACCGCCGCCTGACGGTGTACGACTTGGCGGTCCCGAAGGTGGGCTAGCCACGGAACGTCGCCGGGGAAGAATGAGCCTGAGTGAGCGTTAACATAGCCGTCTCAGTATGTCGGCGAACGAGAGCCTGTCAATGCAGCGTCTCTCAACCGTTATCTGCGTGACCTCGTTGGCCTTGTTGACCGGCCCGAGGGTGCCGAGCGTCATCCCGAGCGGCACTGAGCAACCATCGCCTGCTCTCGGCACCTCATAGGGGTAGACCCGCCCCAGCCGAGGCCGGGAGTGCGCGCGGGGATTGCCACCGGCGCCGTAATGCGGCTGAATACGACCCAGGCGCTGCGAGCCCGGCCGCCTGACGCCAGGCACGCCGATTGCATAAACGGCGGTAGACCGGACGACGAGAGGTTCGCCAGTGACGATCCGATGGCGCCTGTTTCTCGCCAGCGTGCTCATGCTGTTCCTCGAGCTCTCACTCATCCGCTGGCTCGGCGCGAACGTCGTCCACCTCTCGTACTTCTCCAACTTCGTGCTCCTCGGATCCTTCCTTGGCATCGGGCTCGGGTTCCTCCGCGCCGCCGGACCGGGGCACTCTGACCGGCCGTTGCCGTTTTACTCGCCTGTCGCGCTGCTTGGGCTGATGGGCTTCGTCAGTGCGTATCCGGTCACGGTGGATCGTGACAGCAGCCAGCTCATCTTCTTCAGCAGCTTGCAGGCTACCGGGCCGCCGATCTGGCTGACGCTGCCGTGCATCTTCCTTGCGGTCGCCGCCGTGCTCGCAGGTCCCGGCGAGATCGTCGGCGCCTGCTTCCGGCAACTGCCCCGGCTCGAGGCCTATCGTTTCGATCTGCTCGGCAGCCTTGCCGGCATCGCGGCCTTCACCGGGTTGTCGTTCCTCGATGCCCCACCCCTGCTGTGGTTCGGCATCGTGTGCGCGTTGTTCATCACCCTCATGGGCAGGCTCGCAACGTCGGTAACGGTCACGTTGGCCGCGGCGCTGTTTCTGCTCCTGGTGTATCCGTTGCGGCATGACACAGGGGTGTTCTGGTCGCCGTACTACAAGGTCTCAACGAGCACGGTTGACGATGGCAACGGCGGCACCGCGTTCGAGGTGGATGTCAACGGGGTCCCGCACCAGCGACTGACATCAGCAGCCACCCGGGCGAAGGAGGAGCCCTGGTACCTCGAGCCGTACAACCGGATCCCTGCCGTCCCGAAGAACGTGCTCATCGTCGGCGCAGGCACCGGTACTGACGTCGCAATCGCGCTGGCGCAGGGTGTCCAGCACGTCGACGCCGTCGAAATCGACCCGACACTGCTCCGCTTCGGTCGC
>DATCFU010000142.1:0-43520 GCA_036509315.1 Acidothermaceae bacterium | reverse complement strand
TCGACGGCACCGTGTTCAAGCCGCAACCAACTGCGGAGACCAACGGTGTGCTGCGGTTGCCGCACCTCGACGTGCTCGAGTCCGAGGGCATTCACATCATCCGCGAGGTCGCTGCCGAGTTCGAGCGGCCGGTGCTGCTGTTCTCGGGCGGCAAGGACTCTGTCGTCATGCTGCACCTTGCCCGCAAGGCTTTCTGGCCGGCGCCCGTGCCGTTCCCGCTGATGCACGTCGACACGGGGCACAACTTCCCCGAGGTCATGACGTATCGCGACGACGTCGTCGAGCGGTTCGGGTTGCGGCTGCTCGTGATGAAGGTCCAGGACTACATCGACGACGGCCGGCTGCGCGAGCGCTCTGACGGCACCCGCAATCCGTTGCAGACCGTGCCGTTGCTCGACGGCATCGTCAGCAACCGGTTCGACGCGGTGTTCGGCGGCGGTCGTCGTGACGAGGAGAAGTCGCGCGCGAAGGAACGCATCTTCAGCCTGCGCGACGAGTTCGGTCAGTGGGACCCGCGTCGGCAACGTCCCGAACTGTGGAACCTGTACAACGGTCGGCACAAGCCCGGCGAGCACGTGCGCGTGTTTCCGCTGTCGAACTGGACCGAACTCGACGTCTGGCAGTACGTCGAGCGGGAGTCGATCGAGCTGCCGGCGATCTATCTCGCTCACCAGCGCGACGTGTTCCTCCGGGCCGGCATGTGGCTGACGGCGGGGGAGTGGGGCGGCCCGAAACCCGGCGAACCGACCGAGACCAAGACCGTGCGCTACCGCACGATCGGCGACATGAGCTGCACCGGCGCCGTCGAGTCCGATGCGCGCGGCGTCGCCCAGGTCATTAACGAGATCGCGGTCGCGACGATCACCGAGCGTGGCGCCACCCGTGCCGACGACAAGGCATCGGAGGCGGCGATGGAGGATCGCAAGCGGGAAGGTTACTTCTAGGAAATGTCTGTCATAGACAACGCCGCCATGCTCGCCGCGACCGCCATCTCCGTCGTCCCAGCGCTCGACCCGGACGTCGAGATGTTGCGGTTTGCGACGGCTGGTTCGGTCGATGACGGTAAGTCGACCCTCGTCGGCCGGCTGCTGCACGACTCGAAGTCGGTGCTCACCGACACCCTCGAAGCCGTCGAGCGGGCGAGTCGCGACCGCGGGAACGACGGGGTCGAACTTGCGCTACTAACCGACGGGTTGCGCGCGGAGCGCGAGCAGGGCATCACGATCGACGTGGCGTACCGATACTTCACGACGTCGAAGCGCAAGTTCGTGCTCGCCGACACGCCTGGGCACGTCCAGTACACCCGCAACATGGTGACCGGCGCATCGACAGCCGAGCTCGTCGTCATCCTGATCGATGCGCGTAAGGGCATTGTCGAACAGACCCGACGGCATTTGGCAGTGGCCGCACTGCTCGACGTCCGGCATCTTGTTCTTGCCGTGAACAAGATGGATCTCGTCGACTTCGACGGAGACACTTTCCTTGCTATTGCTCATGAATTCGCCGCGGCTGCCGAGGCGTTCGGCGTCCGCGATCACGTGGTGATCCCGGTTTCAGCGCACCTGGGCGATAACGTCGTTGAGCGGTCGACCTCGATGCCGTGGTACACCGGTCCGACCTTGCTCGAGCATCTTGAAGCGGTGCCGGTCGGCTTCGATGCCTGGATCCAGCCGGCTCGATTGCCGATTCAGTACGTGATTCGGTCGACGGACTACCGCGGGTACGCAGGGCAGCTCGCGTCGGGCGTCATCGAGATCGACGACGTCGTCGTCATCATGCCGTCGGGCATGCGCACGACGATCGTGGGGATCGACACGTTCGACGGCGAGGTGGCGCTGGCGCATGCTCCGCAGTCCGTCGTCGTGCGCCTTGCTGACGACATCGACGTTGGTCGTGGCGATCTCATCGTGCATCCACGCCAGGAGCCACGCGTCGTCCGCGAGTTCGACGCGACGATCTGTCAGCTGTCGGATCGTCGGCTAAACGCCGGCGATCGCGTGCTGGTCAAGCACACGACGAAGGTCGTGAAAGCGACTGTGGCAAGCGTGAACCACCGCCTCGACGTCGTCACACTCGAGCACGACGCCGCCGATTCGCTCGGGCTTAACGAGATCGGCGGCGTGACACTACGAGTGGCCGGCCCACTCTGTGTCGACGACTACGCCGACGACCGGTTGACCGGCAGCTTCCTCGTCATCGACGAGCACGACGGGCAGACGCTTGCCGCCGGCCTGGTCGGCGACCCGATCCGGCGGACGGCCGCAAACACAACTGGTGGCGAGACGTCATGAACGCCGGCTACCCGCTGCTTCTCGATGTTGCTGGGCGGGCTGTGCTGGTGGTCGGAGCAGGCCCTGTTGGTACTCGTCGCGCGATCGGCTTGGCCGATGCGGGTGCGCTCGTCACAGTTGTCGCGCCGGCCGTTGACGACGCGCTGGCTGCCGATGACCGCATCATGTTGAGGCGCCGCGAGTACACGACGGCCGACCTCGACGCGATGTGGCTGGTTCATGCCTGTACCGGCGATGACGATGTCGACTCGCGGGTTGCCGCCGATGCCGATGCGGCGCGGGTGTGGTGTGTGCGGGCGTCGTCTGCGGCATCGTCTGCGGCCTGGACTCCGGCCGTCGCGCGGGTTGACGACCTGATCGTCGCCGTGAACGCGGGCGGTGATCCTGGCCGCGCGATCGCGGTACGTGATGCGGTGCGCCTGTTGCTCGAGACCGGCGAACTGCCGACACGTCGCCACCGTCGCGGCGAAACTGCCGGCTCGGTTGCTCTTGTTGGGGGCGGTCCCGGTGATCCCGGCCTGATCACCGTGCGCGGACGGCGGCTGCTGGCCGACGCCGACGTGGTGGTCGTCGATCGTCTGGGTCCGCGAGCGTTGCTCGACGAACTCGCGCCGGACGTCGAAGTCATCGAGGCCGGCAAGGCTCCGGACAATCACACGCTTCCGCAAGAGGCCATCAACGATTTGCTCATTTCCCTTGCTCGGCAGGGAAAACACGTCGTGCGTTTGAAGGGCGGCGATCCCTTTGTCTTCGGTCGCGGCGGCGAAGAGTTGCTCGCGCTCGTGCGGGCCGGAGTCGCCTGCGAAGTGGTACCAGGTGTGACCAGTGCGCTCGCCGTGCCGGCCGCGGCCGGGATACCGCTAACGCACCGCGCGATGTCGCGGCAGTTCACGGTCGTCACCGGTCACGAGGATCTCGACTGGCCCAAGCTCGCGGCGATCGAAGGAACGTTGGTCCTGTTGATGGGTGCCACCCGCGTCGAGCGGATCGCGAAGGAACTCATGACGGCCGGGCGCGACCCGAACACGCCGGTCGCGGTGATCGAGAACGGCACCCTGCCGGGTCAGCGGACGACGACGGGGTCGCTCGACTCCATCGGCGACCGCGCAACGGCGGTTGGCGTCCGCGCGCCTGCCGTAGTCGTGGTTGGCGATGTCGCGACGATGCACGACTTGCTTTCGCAATCGGGCACTGGAGAGTCGACATGAGCGAGCCCGCGCTGCTTGCCGTCGCACACGGAAGTGCGGACCCACGCGCCGAACAAGTTCTCGATGCGTTGATCGCACGGGTGAGATCCGAACGGCCCGGCCTTGTCGCCGTCCTCGCGCATCTCGGATTCTCCGATCCGTCTGTGCCCGCAGCCCTTGAGTCGCTTGCTCGGCAAGGGGTTGGCGAGGTTGCCGTCGTGCCGCTGCTGTTGACGGCGGCCTACCACGCCAAAGTCGACCTGCCTGCGTTGCTGTCGCAGGCCGCGCTTGATCACCCGCAGCTGGCCGTTCGACAAGCTGGGGTGCTCGGGCCGCACCCGTTGCTCTTCGAACTGCTGCGCCGGCGGCTGGCCGAGGCCGGTGTCGAGCCAGGCACGTCGCTCGTGCTGGCTGCCGTCGGCACGTCCGATCCAGCTGCGAACGCCGAACTCGCCGACGCCGCGGCGAGCCTTGGTGCCACGATCGGGTTCGCGTCGGGCTCGCCGGCCATCACCGGCGTGGTCGCCGATCTGCGGGCGCGCGGAGCGAGGCAGGTGGCGCTTGCCACTTACGTGTTGGCACCGGGTGAGTTGGCGGATCGCTTGCACGACGGGGGCGCTGATGTCGTGACCGAGGTTCTCGGCGCTGCTCCCGAGGTCGTCGACGTCGTCCTGTCTCGATACGACGCCGCACTGGCTGGCGGGGCGCCGCCGCTTGCACAGATCAGGACCTCGGCTTGACCAATTTGGGAGCTACCCGTTTTCGGTGAACATCGGTAGCGTCGTGCCCTCACCTACGGTTGAGATTTCTTCGGTGGAGGGACCGGCGCAATGACACTTTCTCACAAGATCATCGGTAACGCGATGCAGATGGCCGTCTGTCAGATTGCCGATGGCCAGACCATCTACGCCGACGCTGGCAAGTTCCTCTGGAAGACGGTCAACGTCGGCATCGAAACCCACATCGCGACGCAGAGCTCGGCAGCTGGCGGTGGCGGCGCGGGTGGCGGGCTCCTCGGTATGGCGATGAATGCCGGCAAGCGGATGCTCGCAGGCGAGTCGATCGCTTTCCAGTACTTCACCGCGCGGGGTGGCGCAGGTCTCGTCAGTGTCGCGGGCACGCTGCCCGGTGAGATGCGGGCGCTCGAGCTTGACGGCACCAGAGGGTGGTTCGCCGAGAAGGACTCGTTCGTCTGCGCGGAAGGCGGCGTCACCAACGACATCGCCTTCAGCGGTCTGCGTGCAGGCTTCAAGGGTGGCGAGGGATTCGTCCTCCAGAAGTTCGGCGGTGTGGGCACCGTGCTGATCGCGGGCGCCGGCAACTTCATCGACATCAACCCGGCAAAGTACGGCGGCAAGATCCAGGTGCACACCGGCTGCCTGGTCGCCTTCGAGGACTCCCTGAAGTACGGCGTCGAGCGCGTCGGTGCCCTCAACGCGCAGACAATCGTCACCGGTTTGCTCGGCGGGAACGGGTTCAACCTGGCGACCCTCGAAGGCGACGGCAATGCGATACTCCAGTCGATGACCATCGACTCGCTGGCCCACGCGATCGTGCAGCACGCGCACCTCGGCCACGATGAAAAGGCCAGCAACCCGCTCGGCAGTCTCTTCGGAGGGTAGTAACGGACATGGGACTTCTCGACAAGGCCAAGGCGTCCGCAACGGCGGCGATGGCACAGGGGCAAGCAAAGGTCGGCGCCTTCCAGCAGGGTCGCTCCGAATCCGAGCTGTACAAGGCGTTGGGTGAAGCGTTCTATCGCGAGCAGCGGCAGGGCGGCGACCACGAAGCCACCGTCGCCGCACTCGTCGCGGTCGACACCGCTCTCGCTCAAGCAGCACAGGCGGCGGCCGCCCAGCCCGCGCCCTACCAGCAGCCCGCGGCTCCGTACCAGCAGCCAGCGGCTCCCGGCCAGCCCTACACGCCGCCGCCGGCGAGTGGTACTGCTCCTACCGCAGGGAACTTCACGCTCGACGACATGTAGTCCACCGCTTCGCAGCCCTGGGTGTAGTTCGCCGGCCCGAGTTAGGTGCACTGCGGGCTGCGAAGGTCAGCGGTTCACGTCCCGTAGACTTCTCCACCGTGCCCGAATTCATTTATGTCTTCAGAAAAGCCCGCAAGGCGTACGGCGAGAAGGTCATCCTCGACGACGTCACTTTGTCGTTCCTGCCCGGCGCCAAGATCGGTGTCGTAGGCCCCAACGGCGCGGGCAAGTCGAGCGTGCTGCGCATCATGGCGGGCGTCGAGCAGCCGAGCAATGGCGAGGCGTACATGACGCCTGGCTTCACCGTCGGGATCCTCGACCAGGAGCCCAAGCTCGACGACACCAAGACCGTTCTCGGCAATGTCGAGGACGGCGTCGCCGCAACGATGGCCCTGATGGCGCGGTTCAACCAGGTCTCCGAAGAACTCGGCAGCCCCGACGCCGACTACGACACCCTGCTGGCCGAGATGGGGGAGTTGCAGGCACAACTCGACCACCGCAACGCCTGGGATCTCGACGCCCAACTCGAGCAGGCCATGGATGCACTGCGCTGCCCGCCGCCCGACGCCGACGTCAGTGTGCTGTCCGGCGGCGAGCGGCGTCGAGTGGCGCTGTGCAAGCTGCTGCTGCAGCAGCCCGACCTGTTGCTGCTCGACGAGCCGACCAACCACCTCGACGCCGAGAGTGTGCTCTGGCTCGAGCAGCACCTGGAGAAGTACCCAGGCACTGTCGTCGCGGTCACCCACGACAGGTACTTCCTGGAGAACGTGGCGGAGTGGATCCTCGAGATCGACCGCGGCCGCACGTATCCATACGAGGGCAACTACACGACCTACCTCGAGGCCAAGGCCGCCCGCATCAAGGTTGAGGGCGCCAAGGACCAGAAGATGCGCAAGCGGCTCGAGGACGAACTCGAATGGGTGCGGTCGAACCCGAAGGCGCGGCAGGCGAAGAGCAAGGCCCGTCTCGATCGCTACGAAGAGATGGCCACCGAGGCCGACAAGTACAAGAAGCTCGACTTCGACGAGATCCAGATTCCGCCCGGCCCTCGCCTCGGCAACATCGTCGTCGAGACATCAGGGCTGACCAAGGGCTTTGATGACAAACTTCTGATGGAGGGTCTCTCTTTTTCGCTGCCGCGTAACGGAATTGTGGGTGTGATTGGCCCGAACGGCACCGGTAAAACGACGCTGTTCAAGATGCTGATCGGCGAGGAGCAGCCTGACGCGGGCACTATCAAGATCGGCGAGACGGTCACCATCTCCTACGTCGATCAGAGCCGATCGGGCCTCGACCCGAAGAAGAACCTGTGGGAGGTCGTGTCCGACGGGCTCGACTACATCAAGGTGGGCCACGTCGAGATGCCGAGCCGCGCCTACGTGTCGGCCTTCGGCTTCAAGGGTCCCGATCAACAGAAGCCAACCGGCGTCCTGTCTGGTGGCGAGCGCAACCGACTGAACCTGGCGCTGACCCTGAAGCAAGGCGGCAACTTGTTGCTGCTGGACGAGCCGACCAACGACCTGGACGTCGAGACGCTGGCGTCGCTCGAAAACGCGCTGCTCGAGTTCCCCGGCTGTGCAGTGATCACCAGCCACGACCGGTGGTTCCTCGACCGGGTCGCGACGCACATCCTGGCCTACGAGGGTGACTCGAACTGGTTCTGGTTCGAGGGGAACTTCGAGTCGTATGAGAAGAACAAGGTCGACCGGCTCGGGGTCGATGCGGCTCGCCCGCACCGGGCCACCTATCGCAAGCTCACTCGCGGCTAGCGTGCGGTTCACCTTCAGCTGTCCCGTCCGTTGGGACGATATGGACGCGTTCGGGCACGTCAACAACGTGACGTTTCTGATCTACATGCAGGAGGCTCGCACCGGCATGCTCTTCGCCGGCGAAGCGGCAGAGCACATCCCCGATCTGATCAAGGGGGTCGTGGTCGCACGGCACGAGATCGACTACCGCCGACCGCTGGAATGGCGGCCGGAACCGATCGAGGTTGACGTCTGGACCGGCGAGGTCAAGTCGTCGTCCTTCGTGTTGCGCTACGAGATGCGCGATCAGCTCGCGAACGTTGTGCTGGCCGAGGCGATGACGGTGTTAGTGCCGTTCGACCTCGACGCCGGCCGGCCTCGACGGGTCTCGCCGAGTGAGCGCGACTTTCTCTCGCGGTACCTGGAGCCCTGAGGCCGTCAGGCGGTGACGATCGGCTCGTCGCTGTCGCGAGCCTGCCGCGCGGCCGCTTCCGCCCGTGGAAGCAGTGAGCCTGCGCCTTCGCCATCGATGGCGACGGCAACTCCGACGTGACAGAACACCCGTAACGTGCCGAAGCTGACGTCGAACGGCGTCTCGAGCGCCTCGATCACTGTGCGAGCAAGGTCGATACCCGCTCCAGGGTCACCGTGAGCGATGAGCGCGAAGTGGCTCGCGCCGAGGTGACCGAGGTCGTGTTCCGGAGCCAACTCGCCGAGCCGGTTAGCGATCTCACGAAGGAGTTCCTGGACGCCGGTAGCGCCGTGGATCTCGGTGATACGGCCCAGTTGAACCACCTGCACGAGGATCGCGGTGACCTCGGCGTGGCCTGGCTGCGCGGCGGTTCGGCGGGCGAGCGCGCGAACGAGGCGCTGCTCGTAGACCGACAGGTTGGGAAGGCCCGTGACGGCGTCGTGGAGGGCGCGCCGGCGCAACTCGTCGAGAACGAGCGCTAGGTGAATCAGGTCACCGGCATGTTCTTGCAAGGCAGTCGCGCCATCGAGGACGGTCACGTCGTCGTGCTCGGGCGCAAGGTGGGGCAGCTTCGCCACGATGCAGCCCACGAACTCGCCTTGGCCGAACACCGGTGTGATGAGGACACGGTCGGCATGGAGTTCGGCGAGCAGGAGTGCGGTCGACGGAGTTGCCGATTCGCGATTGACGACCCTCAGGGTGTTCTCGGTACGTAGCCATTGCATGTCGGGCTGGGTCGCCATGTCGCACACCAGGTTGCCGATGTGCTCTTCGTCGATGACTCCGTCACTCAGGCTCACTGCCAGCAGCGGTTGCTGGCTTGCTACCTGGAAGACGCTCACGATCACGACTTCGGAGCCGGTGATCGCTGAGGCGACAGCTGCGATCTGGCGAGCGGTGCCTGCGACGGTGCGCTGGCGGGTGCAGGCGGTGTGCAGGTCGAGAAGGGCCTGGCTGGTCTGCGCGCTCTTGCGCATGCGCAGAACTTCAGAGGTCTGGCCGGCGAGGCGGTTCTCAAGCCGGTCGATGACCGTCTCGGGATCATCGGGCATGAGCCCGGCGAACAGCGACTCGGTGGCTGTCAGCGCGCTTGGCTCCACAGCCGGTTCCTCCACCTTCGCGTGGCACCCGACGGATGCGTATCTAAGTCGAATTACGACCCCTGGTACCCCCTACTTGAGGATTTTCCGATTTCGATCCCGACTGGCTGCCTTGGGACGCCAGGAGTGGCATCAGCCTGTGTCGGGGCTGACGGTGGTGGCGTAGGCGTGCCGACAGACAGCCACGCGAAGATCATCGCCGCCAGGAGGTACCCGCCCGCCAGGCAGGCCATGACCACGAACGACTTCCCGGACTTCGGCAAGACGGTTGCCGCGACTGCGGCGGCGGCCACATAGGTGACGTTGAACGCCATGTCATAGACCGAGAACACCCGGCCCCGGTAGGCGTCGTCGACCTGTTGCTGCACCGTCGAGTCGACGCAGATCTTGACCGACTGTGCGGACACCCCGAGGAAGAACGATCCGACGATCAGCAGGTCGCGCTGGAACGGCAGGCCGAAGGCGGCGATCGCAACGCCGGCCATGACCAGCATTGCGGTAATCCACGTCGTGGTGCCAAAGCGCCCGGTCGCTGCAGGCGTGATGAGGGCCGCGGCCACGATCCCGACGCCGAGTGCCCCGATCGACGCCCCGAGTCCGAGGATGCCGCCGTCGACGTTGCCCTGTGTCGCGAAGTAGTTGCGGAATAGCAAGACGATCGTCAACGACGCGACCCCGAACAAGAACCGGTGGGCACTGATGGCCTCAAGGGCGTGTGCCGCATGCTTACGTCGAGCGGCGTAGCGGGCGGCATCCGCGAGGTCGCGGGTCATGGTGACGATCGCTTGCCACGGGGAGCGTGGGCCGGACGACGCCCGCTCATCGGCGTCCGGTCCCAGTAGGTCCGCGCCCATCGTCGAAGCGACCGCAGCGGATGCGCCGTAGACGATCGCTGACAGCGCGACGATCGACGCGACCGCGGCCGGGCCCGAACCGGCGCCCAACCGGATGCCCGCACCGATCGCGGCGCCGATGATGGTGATCACCGATCCTGACGTTGTCGACAGCGCGTTCGCAGCGACCAGGTCGTGCGGCTCGACGACGTGCGGCAGGGCGGCCGATAGCGCCGACAGGAAGAACCGGTTGACGCCGAGTGCCACCACGGCCGTGATGAAGAAGGCGACGCCGTCGGAGTTGGTCAGCACGAGACCAGCAACGACGAGGACGAGCGCGACCTTGACGGTGTTGGCGATCACCAGCACTCGTTGGCGCCGCCAGCGATCGAGGAAGACACCGACAAACGGCCCGGCGATCGAGTACGGCAGCAGGAGTGCCGCAAAGGCGGCAGCCGCTTTGCCTGGCGTGGTCGCGTTTTGCGGAGAGAAGAATACGTAGCTGGCGAGCGCGGTCTGGAAGATGCCGTCAGCTGCCGCCGACACGAGCCGAGTGCTGTAAAGCCGGCGAAAGTTCTGCGCGCGGAGGATCTCTCGAACCTGCGCGGTCCTTGCCGCAGCCGTCCGTGCCACATCCCGAACCCTAGTCGCGGCTCACGGTAGGCAGCGGTGTGTATTCGTCGTCGACGGTGTTCACCAGGCTGTCGGCAGCGTTGCTCAGGTATCCCCACAACGTCGCTTCGTGGTCGGCGTCCAGCTGCAATTCATCTACGGCGGCGCGCATGTGTGAGAGCCACGCGTCTCGCTCAGCGGGCCCGATCGCAAACGGCGCGTGCCTCATCCGAAGCCTCGGGTGCCCGCGCAAGTCTCCGTAAGTCTTCGGACCGCCCCAGTACTGCTCGAGAAACATCCGCAACCGCACCTCGGCCTCGGCGAGGTCGGCATCGGGGTACAGGGGACGCAACAGCGGGTCGTCGGCAACGCCCTGATAGAAACGATGCACGAGGCGACGGAAGGTCTCGGCGCCACCGATCTGGTCGTAGAAGCTCTCGTCAGCCGTTTGTGTCACACCGCCATTGTCGCAAAGCGACAGCCGAGGAAGGACTGCAGCCGTGGCCACCACCCGCACCGCCCACACGCACTGGGAGGGCCCGCTCCTTGCCGGTGGCAAGGGCAACGTCAATCTTGACTCATCGGGTCTGGGCAACTTCGACGTCAGCTGGGCCGCGCGCACCGAGGTCCCTGGCGGCCAGACCAGCCCCGAGGAGCTCATCGCCGCTGCTCACTCGGCGTGCTTCTCGATGGCGTTGTCGAACGCGCTCGCGAAAGCCGGGCACACCGACATCACGCTCGAGACCAAGGCTGACGTCAGCTTCCAACCTGGTGAGGGCATAACCGGGAGCCACATCACTGTTCGTGGCACGGTTCCAGGGATCACCGCCGAGGAGTTCGACGAGTTCGCCGACGGCGCACGCCAAAACTGCCCCGTCAGCAAGGCGCTGGCCGGCACGAAGATTACCCACGAATCGAGCCTCGTCTAGCCGTTTGTCGCAGGGTTGTCGCAGCGCGGACGTTTACCGCCCCCTGGGGGACGTAAACGTCCGCGTTGTGGCGACTCACGGTTACGCGAGGCGCAGCTGCGACCTCAGCCTGTCTTCGGCGGCGCGGGGGAGCCCGAGGTAGTCGAAGCCGAGTAACGCCGCGCCCGCTATCGCCGGGACGTCGTTGAACGTGATGACGCCGTACGGCGCTTCGATTGCCAACGCCTGCCTGATGAGCCGGGTCAGCAGTGGATCGCGGGCGGTCAGCAACCCGCCGCCGAGCACGATGTCGGTCTCGGTGTCGAGAAGGTGGAGTTGGCGCAGCAGCTCGCGGGCCATCAAAGCGACCTCGTGCGCCTGCCGATCAAGCAGTGAGACGGCTACCTCATCGCCCGTCTCCGCCGCCACGCGAAACAGCAGTCGTGTCAGCTCGAGCCGCTGGTCCCGGGTGATGTCGCCCCGGTGCAGGGCGACACCGACGTCATAGACGGTCGGCAGGTCGAAGTGCTCGCAGAGGGCGGCCGCCAGCGCAGTCGGCCCGCCGCGGCCGTCTTCGGCGCGTGACGCCCAGTAGAAGACTTGTTTGGTCAGGTCGTTGCCACCTCCGAAGTCGCCGGTGGTCACGCCGAGCGCAAGGTAGCGGGCGACCCGACCGTCGGGGCCGATGCCGACAGCATTGATCCCCGCACCGGAGACCACGCCGACGCCCCAGTGCCGCATCGTGCCGGCGCGAAAGATCGCGAACGTGTCGTTGTCGACCTTGGTGGTCGCGCTCCATCGCTGCGCCGACAGTGCGGCGTGCATCTCTGCTTCTTCCGACGGCAAGTCGACGCCCGCCAAGTAGGCGGCGGTGTGTTGCGCGATCGGCCCATGGTCGAGTGCTAGTCCGCAGTCGTGCGCGGCCTTCGCTACCAAATCGCCGATGACGCGCAACGAGCCCGCCATCCCGACCCGCTCTGGTACCGCGGCCGGGCCGCGACTACGCGCGAGCATCGTGCCGTCCTCGGCCGCCAGCACCACCTCGGTCTTGCTGTTGCCCCCGTCGATGGCGAGGACGGCGGCAGTGGGCCGATCCGTCACCGCAGCGCGTCCGCCCATGGCAGGTACTCGTGATTCGCGGCGAGCAACCGGTCGGTGAGTCCGTCGGCGAGTTCGATCTGTCCGACGAGTGGATGCGCAAGTAGGGCCTTGAAGATCCGCTCCCGGCCACCTCGGATCGCCGCGTCGACAGCCAGTTCCTCGTACGCGGTGACGTGCGCAATGAGGCCAGCGAACTGCGGCGCAACCGGTGCGGCGGCCAGCGGTGTGGCGCCGCGGGCATCGACGATGGCGGGCATCTCGATGACTGCGTCGTCAGAGAGGAACGGCAAGGTGCCTGCGTTGCGGACGTTGACGACCTGAACATCTCCGGTGTCGCGTACCAGCGACGACATGAGGTTGACCGCCGACTCGGAGTAGTACGCGCCGCCGCGTTGTGCCAGCAAATCAGGCTTCTTCGACAGCGTCGGGTCTGCGTACATCTCCAGCAGCTCTTGTTCGACGCCCGCAACAACCTGCGCCCGCGTCGGCGCACCGCGCAGTTCGTCGACCACCGCGTCGTGCTGGTAGTAGTACCGCAAGTAATACGACGGGACGACGCCAAGCTCGCGTACGACCTCTACAGGAAGCTCGATGTGGTCGGCGATTTCGTCGCCGTGGTCAGCCAGCAATTGCGGCAGCAGGTCGACACCGTCGACGATCACGCCTCGCTCCCACGACAGATGGTTCAGGCCGACGTGGTCGAGCCGCACTTGTGATGGCTCGACACCGAGCAGTTGCGCGAAGTAGCGCTCGAACCCGATCGCGACGTTGCAGAGGCCGACCGCCCGATGGCCGCCGTCAAGCAGGGCGCGCGTGACGATGCCGACCGGGTTGGTGAAGTCGACGATCCACGCGCCCGGCGCCGCGTACTTGCCCGCGCGTTCAGCGATGTCGAGAACGATCGGCACAGTGCGTAGAGCCTTGGCTAGGCCACCCGCCCCGGTCGTCTCTTGGCCGATGCACCCGCATTCCAGGGGCCAGCTCTCGTCGCGATGGCGGGCCGCCTGGCCGCCCACCCGCAACTGCAGGACCACCGCGCCGGCCGAGTCGATGCCGGCGTCGAGGTCGGACGTCCACGAAATCTTGGCGGGGTGATCGTACGCGGCCATGATCCGCTGCGAGACACCGCCGACGAGTTCGAGTCGATGTGGGCCGGGATCGATGAGGACGAGTTCCTCGAGCGGGAGCTGGTCGCGCAGCCGCGCCATGCCGTCGACGAGTTCGGGAGTGTAGGTCGAACCGCCACCCACGACGGCAAGCTTCATCGGGGCGCTCCTGGAGGCATGGTCGAAGTCTAAACGGTGATTGTAAACTTCCCTGCCTACTACGCTAGTGCCCTCGCTCCGAGGCTGTCAATCAGTTCTTGCTGAAGAACACGTCGACCTGCGGGTTAATGGTCGAGCGAACGGTGAGCGTGTAGTCCTTGCCGGACGTCGTGGCGTTAGCGTTCGCGATCGAGTCGCCGCTGCACGCGATGTTGATCTGGCCGATGGTCGTCGGCGGTGTCCCGAGCTTCACGAAGATGAAGTTCTTGCTTGTGACCGGCGACCCGGTCGGTGTGGGCGACGCCGTTGGGGTCGGCGATGCCGTCGGCGTGGGGGTCGGGCTCGGCGCCGGCGGTGTGCTGGTCGTGGCGGTGGGCGTGACCGTCGGCGCAGGCGTAATCGAGCTGGACGGTGTCGGTGTGGGAGTCGGCGTCGGTGACGGGGAGAGGCTGGGCACGACGGCCCCGCCGACTGCCTGGCCGTTGCGACACACGTAGATGTACTCCGTCGCACCCGGCGGTGGCGTCACGATCACGGGTGGCGGAGACGACAGCGGCGACGCAACGGTCGGAACTGTCGGCGGCGAGGTCTTCGGCGTGACCGAAGGTTTTGGCGTCGGCGTATGGCTAGGTGGGACGACGGGTGGAGTGGGTTTGTTCGTTGGTAGGACAGCGGTTGCGACGGAAGCAGCTGCCTGAACTGGCGGGGCGGAGCTTGCGGACGCAGCCAACGCCGCCGATGCTGACTGGGCGGCAACCTGCTGCTGGATCCCGGCCTGCGAGATGATGAGCCCCTGGCTCCCGCTGACTTCTCGGCCTACCTGCTCCACTGCCGTGAGTGTCACTGCCGTGATGACTACGCACGAGAGCAGCCACCCCAGTGCGAGAGTGAGCGGGCGGCCGGGCCGCCGTCGACTGATGGCAGCGGGGGTGTTGAACACGGCCGCCGCCAGCCGTCGCCACCACCGGCCGCGCGGGCCGGAGGTCTGCTGAGAAGGGCTGTTGTGCTCGAACACCTGCCCATTCTCGGCTGATCTGAGTCGATCCGGAGTTAAAGCGCTCTCAAGGTGGCAGCCGAATCTTGGCCCGGCCGGTGCGGTATCAGGGCCTGTATTGAGTACCGTCAGTCACGTGCCCCGTCTCTTGCTGATCGAGGATGACGCCGCGATCCGTACCTCGCTGACCCGCTCGCTGTCCGAGCGCGGGCACGCGGTGGCGTCCGCGCCGACGGCGATGGCCGGCCTCCAGGCGGTCGTCGACACCGCGCCTGACCTGGTCGTCTTGGATCTCGGGCTACCGGATCTCGACGGCGGCAAGCTCATCCAGATGGTGCGCGCGGTCAGCAAGGTGCCGATCATCGTGGCCACCGCCCGCGACGACCAGGCCGAAATGGTCCGGATTCTCGACTGGGGCGCCGACGACTACGTCGTCAAGCCGTTTGCGTCTGACCACCTCGAGGCCCGCATCCGGGCGGTGCTGCGGCGGATGGCCAGTGGCGACGCCGCCCAGGCCGTCGTGGTCGGCGGTCTACGCATCGACCAGCGGACCAGGGAAGCCAGCCTCGACGGCGACAAGCTCGAGTTGACCCGCAAGGAGTTCGACCTGCTGTTGTATCTCGCCGAGCACGAAGGTGAGGTCGTAAGCAAGCGGGTGCTGCTGGCCGAGGTATGGCAGCAGGCCTACGGCGGCGCCGACAAGACCGTCGACGTCCACCTGTCGTGGTTGCGACGCAAGCTCGGGGAGTCAGCGGCCGCGCCGCGCTACCTGCTCAGCGTGCGGGGTGTCGGCGTGAAGCTCGTCGGCCCGACCGAACCTGACAGTTAGCCCGACTCTCCCGTGCGCAGAAGGCTATTGATCCTTGCCGCGGCGACCACGACGCTCGTCATCGTGGCATTTCTCGTTCCGCTGTCGGTGCTCGTGCGCAACCTCGCGCACCAGCGGGCATTGAACGACGGCTTGAAGGAATCGCAGCGCGTCGTCAATGCCGTGCAGACGATTGAGCGGACGCCCGCCGCAATTGGGGAGGCGGTCAAGGGGTCGCCCACCGGGATTGTGGTCGAGGTGCGGCTCGGAGACGGGCAGTGGGTTGGCGGGGTGCCGCCAGACCCAGACTCGCCGGCTCGCCAACTCGCAGTCGGTCCCAACGGCACCGAGTTGCGCGAGGTTCAGGTGCGTTATAAGGGCGGCCTCGAGATCTGGCACCCCGTCACCGATGCGCCCGGAAAACCCATCGTCATCCGCACGTTCGTCTCGGCTGCGCTGTTCGACAAGGGCGTCGTCACCGCCATCGTGATCCTGGTGCTGGTGGGGATCGCGATTCTGGCGGTCGCAATGATCATCGCTGACCAGTTGGCGCGATGGACGGTGCGCCCTGTCGCGGCGCTTGCGTCGACGGCGAACCGATTGTCGTCTGGGCAGCTGCTTGCCCGCGCGCCTGTCACCGGCCCCCGCGAGGTGGTTGAGGTAGGCGTGGCCATGAACCGGTTGGCGCAACGGATCAACGAGCTGTTGGACGACGAACGCGAGCAGGTCGCAGATCTCTCCCACCGCCTGCGCACGCCGGTCGCGGCCGTGAAGCTGGCCGTCGAAGCGTTACCGGATTCGCCCGAAGCGGTGCGGCTCACCGAACATGTCGACGCACTCGAGCGAACCGTCGGTTCGGTGATCCGCGAGGCTCGCCGGGGAGTGCGCGAGCAACCTGCGCCAGCGTGCGATGTGGTCAGCGTCGTGAAAGAGCGCGTGGCGTTCTGGGCAGTGCTCGCCGAAGATCAGGGACGCCGGGTTGAGTTGCGATTGCCAACCGTGTCGCGGTTCGTTCGGGTGTCGGCCGACGACCTCGCAGCTGCCATCGATGCGTTGCTGGAGAACGTCTTCGCGCACACGCCGGAGGGCACTGCCATGGCGGTGGCGGTCGAACTCGACCGCGTTGACGCGTGGATCACCGTCTCCGACGAGGGTCCTGGCATCGGGCCCGACTCCGTGGATCGGGGACGCAGCGCAGGCGGCTCGACCGGCCTCGGTCTCGACATCGTGCGCAGGACAGCCGAGGGGTCAGGTGGCAGCTTCGGGGTCGGTGCCTCACCCAGCGGTGGCGCGGCCATGATGATGCGCCTGGGGCCTGCCGACTAGCTGCGTCTAGCCGAGTGCCAGACCGGTGTGGGCGGCAAGGAACGCGAGGGTGTCGACCGAGAGGTCGACACTGCGACTCACGGCTCGGGCGCCGTGCCCGACGTCGCTCTCGCGACGAAAGATGATGGGCCTGCTGGCCGACGTGCCGAACTGCAGAGCCGCGCACATCTTCCGCGCGTGTAACGGATCAACGCGGGTGTCGGAGTCGAAGACGGTGAAAAGTACCGCCGGATACTGCGTGCCTTCGACAACGTGGTGGTACGGCGAGTACGCGAACAACCAGCCCAGTTCGACGGGATCGTCGGCGCTTCCGTACTCCTCGCTCCATAACTGGCCGAAGCCGAACTTCTCGTAGCGCACCATGTCGAGCAACGGCGCCGAACACGCAACGGCGGCGTACTTCTCCGGCGCCTGCGTTAGTGCAGCGCCAACCAGCAGGCCGCCGTTGCTGCCGCCGGAGATGCCGAGCTGGGCCGGCGTGGTCCAGCCGTTGTCGCACAACCAGTCGGCCGCTGCGTGGAAGTCGTCGAACACGTTTTGCTTGTTCCCCCGCATGCCCGCGCGATGCCAGCTCTCGCCTTCTTCACCGCCGCCGCGCAGGTTCGCCACGGCGTAGACGCCGCCCGCCTCGACCCAGGCCAGCATGGTGGCCGAGTACCCCGGCGTCATCGACGCACCGAACCCGCCGTAGCCGCCGAGAATCGTCGGCCGAGGATGGTCGGGATCGGCTGTGGTCGACACCACGATCATGCGAACGGGCGTCCCGTCACGGGACGTGTAGGTCACAAGTCGCGCGTGCACCGTCGGCACGTCGACAGTGCCGGGAGCGCTTGCCCACGCGACGGTCTGGCCGGTGCGCGCGTCGTAGCGAAAGACGCTCGACGGCGTGGTGTGGTCGGTGTACCCGAACCAGCAGTTCGGGCCGCCGTCGGGACGCTCCGACAAGCCGCCGATCGACCCAAGACCTGGCAGCGGTACCTCTCCGATGCGCTCGCCGGTCGCCAAGTCGTGCAGGGTGAGTTCACTCACGGCATGTCGCGTCCACGACGCGAGCAGGACCGGGCGCGCCAGCTCATCGCCGTCCAGGATCGAGAAATCTTCAAGCACGGCCTCGGGATCCTCGGGCAACAGATCGCGCCAGGTCTGCGGGCCAGGATCGTCCGGCGTCGTCACGACGAGACGACCTCGTGGTGCGTCGCGGTCGGTGTAGATGTAGGCACGGCCGTCGCGTCCGATGTGCACTGAGGTCTGCGCATCGACGCCGACCTGCAACTCTTTCAACTCTGGCGATGCGGGGTCGGACGTCGTGAGGTCGGCGATCCACAGATCGTTGCGCGGGGCCGTGCCTGGCGATGCGCTGACGATCAGCCAGCGCCCGTCGCGGCTGACCGATGCGGAGAAGAACGTCGTCTTGTCGAAGTCGGCGCCGAACACGCATACGTCTGTGTCGGGGTCGGTCCCGACCCGGTGCAGCCATACGCGGCGGTGAAACTGCTCCTCGCCGGCCGGGACTTCTGCGGGCGATAAGCGCCGCACGTAGTAGTAGGCATGCGCTCCCGGCAGCCAGCCGACGGGGGAATAGCGGCACCGATCGATCGGGCCGTCGATGATTGCGCCAGTTTCGACGTCGATCACCCGCAGGATCGACTCCTCGTCGCCGCCTTCGGAGATTTGGTAGGCGAGCAGCTCGCCCTCCTTCGATGGCTGCCACGCGTCGAGGGTCGTGGTGCCCGACGGGTCGAGCTGCATGGGGTCGAGCAGAGTGCGCTCGGTGCCGTCGGGGTCGACGGTGACCAGGACCGCGTGCTCCTGCTCCGCGGTTCGGCGCATGAAGAACTGGCGCTCCTCGCGCCAGGCGGGGGCGGTCACCACCCCGGCAGCCATCAGCGAGGTGAGCCTGGCGCGCAGCTCGGGGCGACCGGCCAGGGCTGACAGGTGATCGTTCGCGAGTGCGTCTTCGGCTTCGAGCCAGCTCAATGACTGCGAACTCGCCGGGTCTTCGAGCCACCGATACGGATCTGGGACGTCGTACGTCGGCGCCGCGACAGGTAGCTTCTCGACCAGGTCGAGGCGGCGCGCGGCGGGATACGTCGGCTTCGTCATGCAGCGACCCTAACCAACGTGGCGAATCGGGAAGTGGACGCCGCACTGCGTGAATAGCTGGCGCCGGGACGGTCCGACCGGCGAGACTGTCACGTGAGCGGCACTTGCCGGGTAGAGCTGGCAGTGCTTGCCGGGTACAGCTAAAGGGGACAGGCGGCGGAGGAGGGCAGCGTGGCTTACGCGCTTGTTCTCAACGCGACGTACGAACCGATCGGCGTCGTGCCGGACCGTCGTGCCCTGCTGCTAGTGCTCGCTGCCAAGGCCATCTCGCTCGAGGCCGGTGACGTTGTCGTGCACAGCGCCGCCGCGGCGGTCTCGGTGCCAGCCGTGGTCAAGCTCACCCGTTTCGTGAAGATCCCGTACCGCAACGTGGTTCCGCTGACCCGTCGCGGAGTGTTCTTGCGCGACGGCGGGCGGTGCGCGTACTGCGAGGCGCCGGCGACCAGCCTTGATCACGTCGTGCCGCGCAGCCGCGGTGGAACCCACACCTGGGACAACGTCGTGTCGTGCTGCCGGCGCTGCAACCACGTCAAGGCCGACCGCACGGTAACCGAGCTCGGCTGGCGGCTTCGCCGTGCGCCGCGTGCCCCGAGCGGGATCGCGTGGCGGATCCTCGGCACCGGTCGCAGCGACCCGAAGTGGATCCCTTACCTTGACGGCGACGGCTTTGGATGGGCGATCGACCAGTCGGCTAGCGCGTGAATCTCAGCACTGGTAGCGGTCCTGGTGCCATCACGCCGGACGGCTGCGCAGTGGATTTCTACGCCATGATGCCGGCGCGCGACGAGCCGGAGATCATCGATCGCGCGGGACCGCCCAACGCCTCGATCCTCGAGTTGGGGTGTGGTGCCGGTCGGGTAACTCACCCGCTCATCGCGCTCGGCCACTCGGTCGTCGGTGTCGACGAGTCGCCCGAGATGCTCGCCCACGTTCGCGGCGCGCGCACTGTTCTGTCGAGCATCGAGGGCCTCGACCTTGGGATGCGTTTCGACGTCGTCGTGCTGTCGTCTCACCTGGTCAATGTGCCGGACGACGAGCTTCGGGAGGCATTCCTTGCAACCTGTGCGCGGCATGTTCTCGACACGGGTTGTGTCGTGATCCAACGGCATCCGGTCAGCTGGTTCGACACGCTGGAGCCGTCGAGGCGTTCAAGGTCGACTGGTGACGGCGGCGACACTGTCACGTTTGTGCTCGACGGCATCACCCGCCCGGCGCCGGACCTGGTCGCTGCGACCGTGGAGTACCTCGTTGGCGAGCGGCATTGGACCCAGTCGTTCGTCGCCCGTCGCCTCGACGACGAGGGCCTCCGGGTGGATCTGGCGACCACCGGACTGCGGCTCGACGATGCGTACCTGACCGACGACGGCGGCTGGGTGCGCGCCCGGCCGGTCGCCTCGATCGGTGCGGGCGGCAGCTGACGGCTGCTGACTAGGGCACGCGTACGCTCCGGGCATGGCCGCGTTGCACGATCTTTCCGCGCTGGAGCAGGCGGCTGCCGTGCGGCATCGCGAGGTGTCGCCGTCCGAGCTCGTCGAGCATTACCTCGACCGCATTGCCACCTGGTCCGAGGCGGTGGGCGCCTACGTGACCGTGACTGCGGAACTTGCCCGCGAGCAGGCCCGGCAGGCCGAACGGACGTTGCGCGACGCCGACGACCTGCCGCCACTGCTCGGCGTCCCGATTGCGATCAAAGACCTGACGGACGTCGCGGGCATTCGTTGCACGCTTGGCTCTGCTGCTTTCGCCGACCGGGTGGCGACCGTCGACGCTCATGTCGTCACGTTGCTCCGCAAGGCCGGCACCGTGATCCTCGGCAAGTCCAACGCCGCCGAGTTCGGCACGCCCTGCTACACCGAACCGGAGGTCGCGCCCCCTGCCCGCACGCCGTGGGATCTGTCGAGGTCGGCGGGTGGCTCGAGCGGTGGCGCGGGTGCGGCTGTCGCGGCCGGGCTGGCACCGTTCGCGCAGGGCAACGACGGTGGCGGCTCGGTCCGGATCCCGGCAAGCGTCTGCGGTCTCGTCGGGCTCAAGGTGAGTCGCGGCCGGGTCAGCAACGGCCCGGTTTCGGGTGACGTGAGCGGCCTGGCCTGGCACGGCCCGTTGACCCGCACGGTGCGTGACGCGGCCGCGTGGCTCGACGCGACCGCGGTGCCGATGCCGGGCGACCCGCACTGGGCACCACCACTGCCTGCCGGCCAGACGTTCCTTGCCGCCGTCGACCGCGAACCACGGCAGCTGCGAATCGCGCGCTACGCCGACCCGGTCATCGTCGACGAAGCCGTCGACCCGAGTTGCCTGGCGGCCTACGACGACACGACGAAGCTGCTGCTCGAGCTTGGCCATCGCGTCGATGATGTGCCGGCGCCGTCCGGGGCTGTCGTGACTGCTTTCGAAACGGTGTGGTCGGTGCTGTCGACGCTGACTCCGGTGCCCGCAGCGGACGAGGCGAAGCTGCGGCCGCTGACGCGATGGCTACGTGAACGAGGCGGTCGGGCGACCGGCCACGAATACGCGCTCGCGATGGCGGCGCTGCAAGCCGCAGCGCGGCGGATCCTCGTCGACCTACTCGAGTACGACGCGGTGCTGACGCCGACGCTCGCGATGCCGCCCGTTGCGGTCGGTGCGTTGCGCGACGACGGCGACCCGGCCCGCGACTTCGACAACCAGAAGCGGTTCACGCCGTTCACGTCGGTCGCGAATCTGACCGGGCAGCCGGCGATCACCTTGCCGCTCGGCGTCGCACCAACGGGGTTGCCGATCGGCGTGATGCTCGCCGGGCGGCCTGCGGGCGAGGCGGGATTGCTCGCCCTCGCTGGTCAGCTTGAAGCTGCCCGGCCCTGGATCGACCGGCATCCGGGGTGCTGGTGACGTCTCTCGATCCGGTCCTCGCCGACCTCGCGGCAGCGCACGGCGTCGCCGCTTTCTTTCACGACTGGCGTGGCGGTGAACGGCAAGTCTCCGAGCCCGCAGTCGTCTCAGTGCTCGCGGCGCTCGGTGTCGACGCGAGCACTCCCGAGGCCGCCCGCGAAGCCCTCGCCCGCGCCCGCGATGGCCAGTGGCGCGACATGCTGCCGGGTTACTTGGTCGTGCGCGGTGGCGGGGCGGCGCGGGTCGCCGTGCACGTGCCGCACGGCGATGACGTCACCGTCGACCTCGAGCTCGAAGCGGGCGGTCTGATTTCACTGACCCAGCTGATGATCTGGGTCGATCCGCGTGACGTTGCCGGCGAGCTGATCGGTGAGGCGACGTTCGAGATACCGGACGACGTGCCGCTCGGTTATCACTACCTGCACGCGGAATCGGGGGAGCGCACTGCCAGGGCGCAGCTCATCGTCGTCCCGGATCGGCTTGTGACGCCTGTGGGCCGGCACTGGGGATTCATGCTTCAGCTCTACGCGGTGCGATCCCGCGATTCGTGGGGCATGGGTGACCTGCGCGACCTCGCCGACCTCGTGACGTGGAGCGGGCGCGATCTCGGTGCCGACTTCGTGCTCGTGAATCCGCTGCATGCGGCCGGCCCGGTGCCGCCGATGGAGTCGTCGCCCTATTACCCGTCGAGCCGGCGCTTCGTGAATCCGATCTATCTGCGGGTCGACGACGTGCCAGCGGTTTGGCTTTTGCCGCCGGACGATGTCGAGGCCGTCGCGAGCGTTCTGCGGGATCGCAACGTCGTCGATGAAGACCTCGATCGGGACGTCGTGTGGTCAGCGAAGCGCGAGATCCTGCAGCGTGCGTTCGCCGTTCGAAGCGACGATCGCGGCGTGTTCGACGAGTTCGTTGCGGCCGAAGGCGACGCGTTGGGCGACTTTGCGACGTGGTGCGCCTTGGTCGACCGGCACGGAGCGGCGACACGCGAGTGGCCGGCTGAGTTGCAAGACGTGCGGTCGACACAGGTCGCTGCATTCAGAGATGCTGAGGCTGAGCTCGTCGAATTCCACGCCTGGCTGCAGTTTCTGTGCTCGCAACAGCTGATGGCGGTGCAGGCGGCCGCGGGCGCGGCGGGTATGAGCATGGGTGTCGTGAACGACCTCGCGGTTGGTGTGAGCCGCGATGGCGCCGACGCGTGGGCCTTTAGGAGTGCACTCGCGCATGGTGTTGCACTGGGAGCGCCGGCCGACATGTACAACCAGCAAGGGCAGACCTGGAACCTGCCGCCGTGGCGCCCCGACGTGTTGGCGGCGTCGGGGTTTGCGCCGTTTCGGGATCTGGTGCGGGCGTCCTTTCGCCATGGCGGCGGCCTGCGCGTCGACCACATCATCGGTCTCTTCCGGCAGTGGTGGGTGCCCGAAGGGGCATCGCCTGCCGACGGCACGTACGTGCGTCTCGACCACGAAGCGATGGTGGGCATCGTGATGCTCGAGGCGACCCGGGTGGGAGCGGTCGTGATCGGTGAAGATCTCGGCAACGTCGAACCATGGGTGCGCGACTACTTGCGGGGTCGGGGGATCTACGGCACCTCGATCTTGTGGTTCGAACACGACGACGCCGGCCGCCCGTTGTCACCGGAGCAGTGGCGCGAACTGTGCCTTGCGAGCGTGACCACCCACGATCTGCCGCCGACCGCTGGTTACCTCACAGGCGAGCACGTCGAACTGCGTTACGAGCTCGGACTTCTCGAGCGCCCGATCGACGAGGAGCGCGGAAATGACGAGGCAGCGCGGGTCGGGTGGCTGCATGCGTTGGTTGATGGAGGACTGCTCGACGCAGGGGTCGTGGACGCTGTCACAGAGGTCGCGGAGCCCGGGACGGTTTCGCCCCGGCGCGACAACTTCCGTAACCGGGTCGAGCCATATGTCGATCGCATCGTCGAGGCGCTGTATGCCTATTTGGCTGCGACGCCGGCCGGCTTGATCGGTATCTACTTGCCGGATGTCGTCGGTGACCGGCGCCCGGTGAACCAGCCAGGAACGATTGATGAGTATCCGAATTGGCGAGTGCCGATGGCTGACGAAAAGGAGCGGCCGGTGCTGCTCGAGGAACTAATGGCGTCGCCCCGGGCTGCGCAGCTGGCGCGTTTGGTAAGTGGCTCCACAACGTGAACCCCGGGGCGGCAAAGGGTGAGGGCTCCGCCGCTACCGGGCTGCTACCCGGTGAACCCGCGTGCTGAATGTGCATCTGGTATCCGTTACGGTGGCGGCTGTGAGGACGCCTCGACGACTGCGACCGGTCGCTGCAAGAGCGGCAGTTCGATGTGCGGCGATCGCCAGTGTCACGGCTGCGGCCCTCGGGTCTGCGGTGCTCTCGGCCGGCCCGGCGCTGGCAATCGGTGAGCGTGGTGATCCCGCTGGCAAGCTCAGTGCGATCGAAACCACGGC
The DNA here is from genome assembly GCA_036509315.1 of Acidothermaceae bacterium. Taxonomy (GTDB): domain Bacteria; phylum Actinomycetota; class Actinomycetes; order Acidothermales; family Acidothermaceae; genus PALSA-607. The sequence continues at coordinate 19,473 of DATCFU010000142.1, read as the reverse complement.
GATTTTCGTCGGCATTCCGGTGGGTGTCGCCGCCGTGATCGCGTTCCTCGTTTTCCTTCCCTCGATCGTCAGTGGCCCGCGCTATCGGCCAGGCCGCCCATGGACCGCCACGTCGAGCTGGTTCGGCGAGCCGCTGGGCAGCGAGACCGCCGCGGCCGCCATCACCACGTTGCCGCCGGCCACTCTCGACGGGGGTGGCGCAAGTGCCCGCTGGTAGCGCGTTCACGTCGCACCAAAGCGATGAGATCCGGCATGCAGTTACGACCGCCGGCCACGAGACCGGGCTGAAGTTCTTCGTCTACGTCGGAAAGGTTTCCGGCGACGTTCGCGCCCACGCCCTGCGCCGTCACGCCGCCCTCGGTGCGGCAGCCGAGTTCGCGATCCTGGTGCTGGTCGAGCCCGATGCGCGCCGGGTCGAGATCGTTACCGGCGACACCGCGCAGCGCCGGCTCGACGACCGGGCCGCCGGACTTGCCAGCCTGGCGATGGCCACCTCGTTTGCCGGCGGCGACCTCACCGGTGGGATCGTGAATGGCATCCGGATGATGGCGCAGGCGGCCGCGCGGCCACCGGTCCTGCACGAACACGACGGCGACTAGCCCAGCCAGAGCCGAGCCCCTCGCCGTCCGCCTGCCCTTTCGCCGGGTGATCACGTAAGGGGGGTGTCGGGGCCCCTCAACAGGTGGGCGCACCTACTGAGGTGACGGTTCGCCTAGCGCGACGGGCCTCACAACTCGACAGCCTCTGCTTTCGCCGTGCCGCCCGCAGCTCGAGGTGTAGGGACCGGCGAGCCTCGCTACGGAGCGCTGGCGCTCGCGGCGGCGGTGTCGCGGGCACGTGCTCGCAGTGCGCGAGCCATCGTGTCTTGGTGTTCGAGCAGAATGCGACGAAGGCCGGACGGCGGTTTGCTGGTCTCGAGGTAGTCGTCGACCATGTCGATGGTCGACTGGTCGATGACCAGGTAGGGGAACATGCCCTCAGCGATCGTGCGCGCCGTGTCGCCGGTGCGGTCGCGCCAGACGTCCGCCAACTCGTCGAAGTACCGCTGCCTGAACGTAGCGAGGAGCGCCCGCTGGTTCGGCTGCTGGAAGCCGATGATGATCGCCGACAGCTCCGCGTTGTGGGTGCCGTCGTTTTCCATGACCGCCGCCCAAGCCAACTCTTTCGCCGCCGGATCAGGCAGCGCAGCACGAACGGCGGCCGCATGCCGACGTCCTGCGGCGGTGTTGTCTCGCTCGAGTTCTGCGTCGATCTCAGCGGTGCCGACGCGACCGTGCGCGGCCAGCCTGCCGAGCAGCGCCCAGCGCAAGTCGGTGTCGAGCGCCAGCCCGGCGAACTCGGTCTCGCCGGCGAGCACCGACGCGACCACGTTGACATAAGTGGCCGAGTTGGCGGTAGCCGCCAACGCTCTGATCAGTGTCAGCTGGTAATCGCTGCCGGGATCTGCTCCGTGCAGGTGGGCGTGGCAAGCGGCGGCAATGGCGTCGAGGCCGGTGTCGCGGAAGTCCGGGTCGGACCATCGCTCGACGGCCAGCCGCGCCTGACGCAGGACGCTTTGCAGGACCCCGATGTCGGTCTCGGTATCGAGCAGGTGGATCACCAAGCGCACGTAGTCGCGAGCGGCCATCTCGGCGTCGCGCGTCATGTCCCATGCGGCGGCCCAGCAAAGCGCGCGGGGCAGCGACGCGTTGAGTTCGCCGATCGCGTCGGTGACGGTGACCAGCGAACGTGCGTCGAGGCGGATCTTTGCGTAGGCCAGGTCGTCGTCGTTCACCAGAACCAGATCGGGACGTCGCGTGCCCACGAGTTCGGCGACTTCGGTGCGTGCTCCGACGACGTCGAGTTCGATGCGGTTGGTGTGGTCTAAGCCCGACGCGCTTCGGTTGTAGAACCCGATCGCGAGCCGGTGCGACCGCAGAGTCGGATGGTCCGCAGGTGCCTCTTGCAGCACAGCGAATGACGTGATCAGCCCCTCGGCGTCCGTTTCGATTTCGGGGCGCAGCGTGTTGATGCCCGCGCTCTCGAGCCACTCCTTCGACCACGCCGACAGATCGCGCCCCGACGCCGCCTCGAGCGCACGCAACAGGTCGTGCAGCGTGCTGTTGCCCCAGGCCTTGTCGTCGAAATAGCGGCGCAGACCGGCGAAGAACGCGTCGCGGCCGACCCATGCGACCAGCTGCTTCAGGACCGACGCACCCTTGGCATAAGTGATGCCGTCAAAGTTGGTCTCGACGGCTTCGATATCGACGATGTCGGCCGCGATGGGGTGTGTCGTCGTCAACTGGTCTTGACGACAAGCCCACGTCTTTTCCTCGTTGGCAAAGGTGGTCCAGGCGTCTGGCCAGCGCGTTGCCTCGACCGTCGCGAGGTTCGCCATGTACGTGGCGAACGACTCGTTGAGCCACAAGTCGTCCCACCAGCGCATCGTGACGAGATCGCCGAACCACATGTGCGCCATCTCGTGCAGAATCGTGCCCGCGCGGCTCTCATACGCGGTGTCGGTTACTCGCGACCGGAAGACGTAGTCCTCGAGAAACGTCACCGAGCCCGCGTTCTCCATCGCGCCCGCGTTGAACTCGGGCACGAAGAGCTGGTCGTACTTGCCGAACGGGTAGGGCCGGGCGAACTGCTCTTCGAAAAACGCAAAGCCCTGCTTGGTGATGAGAAAGATGTCGTCCGCGTCGAGGTAGGTGGCCAGCGAGAGCCGGCAGTAAACGCCGAGGGGGATGTCCCCGCCAACGCCGTGATGGACGTCACGCACCACGTGATAGGGCCCCGCGATGACAGACGTGACGTAGGTCGACAGCGGTGGAGTCGGCGGGAAATGCCAATGGCCGGACGTCGGGGTGTCGGGGCTTTCGGCGAACTGCTCGGGTATGACGTCGGGCGCCGTCACCGAGACTACCTGCCAGTCGCCAGGAGCGATGACGTCGAGCTCGAAGGTGGTCTTCAGGTCGGGCTGGTCGAAGCACGCGTAGACCCGATGCGCGTCGGCAGTCTCGAACTGGGTGTAGAGGTAGACCCGCCCGTCAACCGGATCGGTGAAGCGGTGCATCCCCTCACCGGTGTGCATGTAGCGGCACTCGGCAACGATCTTGAGTTCGTTGTGCTCGTGCAGATCGCGCAGTCGGACCCGGTCGGCCTCACGGTTGGTCGCGGGCTCGATAGCTACCCCGTTGAGGGTGATCGATCGGATCTCGTCGGCCATCAGGTCGACGAAAGTCGAGGCGCCGGGCTCGCGGCAGCTGAAACGGATCGTGGTCGACGAGAGGAAGTGGTCTGGCTTCGCGGCCCCGGACGTGAGGTCAAGGGAAACCATTGTCTCGAGAGCGGGCACCGGAGCTGCCTCGCCCGAGACCGGGCCGATGAGGCGCGCCCGTTCGGTCGCCTCGTCACGGCTCAGGTTGTTGCCTGGCACCGGTCGGGAGCCTTTCTGTCATTCGTGCGGTGTAGCGATCTTCGCACGATCGGGATGGCAGGTGCCAAATGCACCCGCTCGGTCTCTGCGGCGTCGCGGGCGTGGCAGACTGCGGCACGTGCGCGTTTACCTGGGCTCTGACCACGCGGGTTTCGAGCTGAAAAGCCACCTCATCGGCTGGCTCACGGACAACGGCCACGAGCCGGTCGACTGCGGTCCGCCGAGCTACGTCGCCGACGATGACTACCCGCCGTACATCATCGCGGCGGCGATCGCCACGGCCGCCGATCGAGGCAGCCTGGGCATTGTTATCGGAGGCTCCGGCAACGGGGAAGCGATCGCCGCCAACAAGGTCAAGGGCATCCGAGCGGCCCTGGCCTGGAACGACGACACCGCGACACTTGCCCGGCAGCACAACGACGCAAACGTCGTCAGCATTGGCGCGCGGCAACACACGATCGGCGAGGCGACCCGACTCGTCGAACTGTTCCTGGCTACCGACTTCTCCGGCGAGGAGCGGCACGTGCGCCGGCTCGCGGAGGTCACCCGTTACGAGGAAACGGACGTCCCGCCGCCGTTGCCTGACGCAGCAGCTTCCTGAGGGGCTGCATGGATCGTCGGCCGGGCCGTTGGCTCAGGCTTAGCCAGCGCGCGCGTGACATCGTCGGGAGTTGGCCGCGACACGTCGCGGGCTCGCAATGCCCCTACGATGCCGACCTGCGACGGCCCCGCGCCGACCAGCCCGCGTAGTGCTCCTGTCCCGGCAGCTACCCCGGAGCTCGTTCCCGCACCAGAGCCGGGCTCGTGACGTTTAGGCATGGCCGAACTGTTCCACAGGTTGGGCTCGATCGCTGTACCGCGGCTAGATCGCCGTACCGCCGTGCCCGTTACGCTGCCCGATCATGAGACTGAGACGCTCAACTGCGTCGGGTCGCGGTGGCTGGGCCACGGTGCGCGCGAGCCGCTGGATGGCGCCAGCCACAGCTGTGTGGTGGCTGGTCTCGATCGCCATCGCGATCGCCGTGCTCTGCCCTGTCGCTGGCTCCTACTGGCTGCCCCCAGCGGCAGAGGCGTTACCGGTTCTCGGCGGCGGGTTGCTGCTGCGTCGGCGCGAACTGCTGGCGCTGCTCGCCGTCGCGGTGCTCGGGATCGTCTACGACGAGGTGATAGTCGGCTGGCACGCCTTGCGCGCGGGCCAGCTTGTCGTCGTCCTGGCGGTTGCCATCTTCGCCTATCGCTTGGCGCGCACTCGCGAAACGCTCGGCGTTCAGGGCTTGCGCGGCGAATCGATGCTGCTGGAGTTGCGCGACAGGTTGCGCGCCCAGGGAGAGATGCCGGTGCTGCCTCCGGGCTGGCAGCACGAGATCGTCCTGCGCTCCGCTGGTGCCGGTTCGTTCGGCGGCGACTTCCTCGTTGCGTCGCGCACCGGTCAGGGTGCCGTTCTCGAAGTGGTGCTCGTCGACGTCTCGGGCAAGGGCATCGATGCCGGCACCAGGGCGTTGCTGCTTTCGGGTGCGTTAGGGGGTCTGCTCGGTGCAGTTCCACCCGAGCGGTTCTTGCCTGCAGCCAACGACTATCTGCTCCGCCAGGGGTGGAGCGAAGGGTTCGCAACCGCCGTCCACCTTGTTGTTGATTTGAGCACCGGAAACTACGTCGTCGAATCTGCCGGGCATCCGCCTGCGGTGCATTTCGTGAAGGGCAGTGGCACGTGGCGGCTCATCGACAGTGAAGGCACGGTGCTCGGTGTGCTGCCGGAAGCCAGTTACACGTCGGCTCACGGTGTGCTTGGTTCGGGCGACGCGATGCTGCTCTTCACCGATGGCGTGGTCGAGACCGCAGAACGTGAGATCGCCGTTGGCATCGACAAGCTGATCGGTGAAGCAGAACGCCTGGTAACACAGGGATTTCGGGATGGCGCAAAGCAATTGGTCGACAGGGTCGCGCCGGATGGCAGCGACGACCGTGCGCTCGTGCTGATCTGGCGCGACTAAGCAATTGCTTGAAGTCAGGGACGGATAAGCGGCATCACGACGTCGTCGAGCACGGCCTCCATGTAGGCCGGGTCGACTGGTGGCCCGAACGTCAGCAGCCGATGCACGAGCAGAGCGGGACCGGCTTCGACAACGACCGGTTTGACGGCGTCGGCGCGCACGTCGCCGCGGGCGACTCCGCGCAGCATGATCTCGGTCATTAATGCCTTGCGCGGAGCCAACACTCTTTCTTGCAATGTCGTGATGAAGTCGTGGTCGTGCCCGAGCTCACCCATCAGTGCTTGCATTGCGCCGCCGGCAGGGCTCGCCATCATCTCGAGCATGACGGTGAAGATCTCTGCGAGATCGCTGCGAACGTTCCCGGTGTCGAGCGGAAGATCGAGAGAGGGCAGCACGTTGTCGAGCGTGTCGGCGACCAACTCTTCTTTGGAGGGCCAACGTCGGTAGATCGCTGCTTTGCCGGTGCGTGCGGCGGCAGCCACACCTTCGATCGTCATCGCACCGAATCCGACGGTGCTCAGTTGCTGAAGGACGGCGTCGTAGATGGCAGTTTCGAGTGCCACACCGCGGCGCCGACATCGGAACAAGGGCACGCCCAAGTTCTTGTCTGCGGCCGTTGCTAGCGTGGTCGAGGACCGCAAACGTGGAGCTGACACGGTTGCCTCCTCACGACGTGAAGGAACGGTTGCGTTCTCTATCTCCTCCAATGTAGCGTCCGTACTTAGTGAACGTTAGCGTTCCTTCGACGGGAAACGAGAGATTCATGACGACCTCGACGCAGGTGGCTGTGGGCGCACCAGGTGCCGCCCGACGTGGCCACCATCCGGGCCTGGCACTCGCCGTAATTGCTGCGAGTCAGTTGATGGTGGTGCTCGACGCCACCATCGTCAACGTCGCGCTGCCCACCATCCAGACGGCGTTGAAGTTTTCGTACACGAACCTCACCTGGGTGCTGAACGCGTACACGCTGACGTTTGGTGGGTTGCTGCTCCTCGGTGGTCGTGCCGGTGACATTCTCGGACGGCGACGGGTGTTCGTTTTTGGAATCGCGCTGTTCACCTTCGCATCCTTCCTCGGCGGGCTTGCCACCGCGTCGTGGTGGCTGCTCGCCGCTCGCGCGCTGCAGGGCGTCGGCGGCGCGATCGCTTCGCCGACCGCGCTGTCACTGATCACGACGAACTTCGAAGAAGGCGCCGAGCGCAACAGAGCGTTCGGTGTGTTTGCTGCTGTGTCTGGCTCAGGTGCCGCTATCGGGCTGCTTGCCGGCGGCATGTTGACGTCGTGGGCATCCTGGCGCTGGGTGCTTTTCGTGAACGTCCCGATTGGCATCTTCATCGCGCTTATCGCGCGCCAGTACATCAACGAGTCGGAGAAGCACCCGGGCCGTTTCGACCTCGTCGGCGCGATCACATCAACGCTGGGCATGACCGCATTGGTCTACGCGTTTATTCGAGCCTCTGGCACTGCCGGTTGGGGCGACCCGATCACGCTGCTCTGCTTTGCGGCCGCCGCCGTACTGCTCGTTTGGTTCCTGGTCAACGAGATGCGCAGCCCGCAGCCGATCACGCCGCTGCACATGTTCAAGAACCGCAACCGGTCGGGCAGCTATGTGGTGATGCTGTTCCTTGCTGGCGCGCTGTTCGCGATGTTCTTCTTCTTGACTGTTTTCGTGCAGCGGATCCTGCACTACAGCCCGTTGAAGACCGGCTTCATTTATCTGCCACTGAGCGTGGCCATCGTGATCAGCGCCCAGATCTGCGCTAAGCAGCTCGTGAGGGTTGGTCCTAAGCCGTTCATGGTGGCGGGCGGCATCATGTGCGCTGTTGCCCTTTGGTGGCTGTCGCTGGTGAATGTGCACAGCACCTACGTTGCCAACCTGCTCGGCCCGCTGATCATCTTCGGCCTTGGCATGGGCTTCATGTTCGTGCCCTTGACGATGGTGGCGGTCTCTGGCGTCGAACCTGAAGAAGCAGGATCAGCCTCAGGCTTGCTGAATGTGACGCAGCAGGTCGGCGGCTCGCTCGGCCTGGCGATCCTTACCACTGCGTTCGCAACGGCCCAGCGCCACGCGGCCGCTCATGGCGCGTCGGGCGATGCCAAGCTCGCGCACGGCATCTCGACGGCGTTGCAGGTATCGGTGGTGTTCGGGATCGCAGCGATGCTCGGGAGCTTCTTCTTGATCACCGCGAAGGCGTCCGACCTCGATCCGTCGGCGATGCCAGGGATGGGCGGCTAGCTGTACGGCAACTCGCTAGGGCCGCGACTAGCTGTGACACAGGGTCGTGCCGTCGGGACATAACCGGTACGTCGTCCCGGGTGTCATCTCGTCGCGTTCGACGAACTGGTAGGCCGCGCCGGCGACGCCTTTGCCCAGGATGACGACGTAAGGAGCGCCAAGCTTCCAGCCGCCGTCGTACGCGCCGAAAGCGTCGGCCTCACCGGCGCGGTAGCCCGCCTGGAATGCCGTATTCGCGACGTCCTTCGACCCGCTCGGCACGGTGTCGCCGATCTGCAGCGACCGGCCCGCCGCGACGCCCTCGGCGTAGCCGGCCGCATTTCCCTGCGCGAAGCCTGGGTCGTGCGCGGGCGCCGTTGCGCGGCCGATCACCACCCCTCCCGCGACCATGCCCACCACAACGACGGCGATCGCCGCGCCCCACACCCACATCCGTGCACGCTTAGTCATGCGCCCAACCTTGCCGCACGTCGTCCGCGCCGGCGAGGGACCCGCTACTGCAGTCTGGTGCAATCTCCGCCGACGCTTCGAGCCCTGTCGTCGCTGCCGCTCGGCAGTGGCCAGAGAAGCTGCGCTGAAGATGCGCGAAAGCGCGCACGTATGGACGTTAGCGGGCGTTACCCATAAGCGAATCCACCGGCCCCAATCCTTCGACGCGGTTGCGGCCAAGCTGCTTCGCGCGATACAGCGCTTCATCGGCTTCTTTGATGACGGCGCTCGCTGGTCGCGGGTGTTCGGCGTCCATCACTGCTATGCCACCGCTGACGGTAAGAAATGCACCCACCGCGTCTGTTTGCCGCACGGCCAGTCGTTCGACGGCGCTGCGCATGCGTTCGACGGCTTGGATGCCCGTAGCCATGGACTGTTCGGGAAAGACGCAGAGGAATTCTTCGCCGCCATAGCGGTAAATCGCGTCGCCACTGCGAACCTCGGCCTTGAGCTGCGACGCAACAGCCTGCAATATCCGATCTCCAGCTTGGTGTCCGAAGGCGTCGTTGTACGCCTTGAAATGGTCGATGTCGATCAGCCCAACGCAGTAGCGGTGTCGATAGCGCGTGACCCGAGCCTCCAGAAACTCCAAGTCCTCATCCAGTGCTCGCCTGTTGCGCAACCGAGTCAGCGGGTCACGTCTTGCGATGGCCTTCAGATCGTGATTGAGCTCATTCAACTCGGTGCGGTTCTCGGCGAGCTGAGCGTGTAGTGCGGTCACCCTGGTCGCGGCAATCAAACGGATCTGCAGGTTGTCGGAATTGAGCGGCTTTACCAGGTAGTCGTCCGCACCTGCCGTCATCCCTTCCAGGATCTCGCTGAGCAGGCCTTGACCGCTGACAATGATGAAGTAGACGTATCTGCTCACGTCGCGCTCGCGGATCTTGCGGCACAACTGCGGGCCGGTCAGGCCTGGCATCTGCCAGTCGCTGATCACCACATCAGGCAACTGCGTCTGGAACGCACTCCAAGCCTGATCGCCGTCGGCCACGGTGTGACATTCATGGCCGAGATTTCGCAAGGCCGCCTTCACGATCAGCCTCGAGCTCGCATCGTCATCCGCGACGAGGATTCTCATGCCGGAGCGACCAACTTCCGCAGTGCTGATCTGACTCTCGGCAGTTCTGCTTCAATACGGTCGAACAGCGTCTCGCTGCATGTCGGGTCTGCGGCGGCCGAAGGCGCCGACAACCTGGCGCACAAGCGGGCGAGTTCAGTGGCGCCCAGGTTCGCCCCGGAACCGCCGCGGGGATGCGCCGTTCGCGCGAGGGCGTCGACATCACGGCACCGTAGTGCCTGTCGTAATTCCTCGGCCCTTTCATCGTCGTCGGCGAGGAACAACGGCACCAACTGGCTCATCAAGTCGTGGCCGGTCGCCTCGCCCAAACTCCGCAGCCGACGAATGACAGACGTGTCCAGCACGTCGGGTTGGGGCTCGCTGATGTCAGGCACGAACCGGCCGAGCTCCTTCCGCAGGTCGCATACTCCGGCCGACCCCGCACGGCGTCCAGGCCCACCTATCGACCAAGTATGGGGATTTTATGATAATTCGGGCAAGATCGGGGCGGCGTGCAGGCGTTGCGTGGACTCGGGCCTCGCTGGCGCCGAGGGTACCGACGACGTCGTGCCAACTGCCGTCGTTGTACGGGGTCGGGCTGGTGACCGTGGATTCCTGACCCCGATAGCCCGCCGGATGCAGTGCACCGAGAGGTCGAACACCGTTCACCTTCTGGCCACCCTACGGTCGCACGCTCGCTACCGCTGTGAGCCACCGTTGCTAACGGCCGTTACGTTGCGGTCGTTATGGGCGACTGGAAGGAATCAGATGAGGGTGCGCACTTGCCCGTCGATCGCCGGCGGGGTGGTGGCGGTTACGGTCGCGGCGACCTTGGCCGGGTGCAGCAGCACAAAGACGGCTACGGCCGCCGGAACTTCGTCGACGTCGACCTCAGCCTCGACCTCGGCCTCGAGCTCGCCACAGTCGCCGGCACCGAACGCGGCTTCCTCCTCCGCCGTTTCATCGGATCCCGCCAGCGCGACACCCCCGGCGCCCGCCGTGGCAAGCGTGGCAGCTGTGCCGCTGGTGGTCTATTCGGCGCAGGGTTATGACTCGGTGGTGACGAAGGCGTTTACGACCGCGACGGGTATTCCGGTGAAGCTTGACGATGACAGCACGGGCCCGTTGTTGACGAAGGTCGCGGCGGAGAAGAACAACCCGCAGTGGGGTCTGTTGTGGGTGGACGGTGACACCGCGTTCGCGGCGTTGGACAAGCAGGGTCAACTGCTGAGCTACGCACCGCCGGTGCCGTTGAACACCGTCGGCCAGTCGTTGGTCCCGGCTGATCATTCCTACGTCCCGGTGAGCACAACGGTGATGGCCGCGGTGATCTACAACGCGGCGAAAGCAAAGAGTGTCCCGGCCACCTATCAGGATCTGCTGTCTTCGGCCTACCGCGGGCTGGTTGGGATGAACGACCCGTCCCAGTCCGGGCCGACATACCCGTTTATCGCGGGCCTGATGAACCAGCTCGGTGGCCAAACAGGCGGGGTGGCCGCTGGGGAGGCATTTCTTCGGCAGCTGAAGGGAAATGGGCTGCATGTCTACCCGACCAATGGCGACACCCTGCACGCGTTGGAGACGGGGCAGATCGTCTACGGCATGATCCAAAGCTCCGCTGCAGCCGGCGAGGTCGCGAAGGCTCCAAAGAGCGCCACGTTCGATCCGAAGGTGGTGTATCTGCCGAAGTCGACACTGCTCCCAGGGGTGATCGGCATCGATAAGGCGGCATCGCCCGTGGTGCAGGCGGAGGCCGAGAAGTTCGTGCAGTACGTGTTGTCACCCGCGGGTCAGGCGGTGATGCAAACCGGTGATCCTCAAGGCGACTCGCTGTTTTGGCCGGTTGTTCCCGGCGTGAAGGCGTTGCCGGCGTTGCCCGCGTTCCCGACGGCATACCAGCAACTTGACCCGTACTTTTGGGGTCCGCTGGAAAACCAGGTGAACACGTTCTTCGATACCAGCATCAAGTAGCCGAGATCCGTGCCGGTCACCGATTCCGTGCGCGTAGACGTCCGGCCGCCGCAGGTCGTCGGACGCCTACGCGCTGCGCCGCTGCGACTCGCAGCGTCGCGGTTCGGCGGGTCGCCGCTAGTCGTGTTTTGGCTGATCATCGTCGCCATCTTGGTGTTGCCGATCGTCTTGTTCCTGCTGGTCGCGGTGTCTCCGCGGATGTTCGCCCAAGGCCCGCAGTGGTTCACCCTCACGGGTTTCCATCAGGCGTTGTCGGGGCCCACCCTTCGCGGTCTGCTCGACTCCGTATTCGTCGGGGTGACTACCGCGGTCGCTGCAGCGGCGATCGGCTTCGCGGTGGCATGGGTGGTGTTGCGCACCGACCTGCCCGGCCGCCGGATATGGGCGGGCAGCATGTTCGCGCTGCTACTCGCGCCGTCCTACCTGGTGGCACTCGGGTGGGAGCGGCTACTGGAGCCGGGTGGGGTCTTGGACGTGCTCGGGGTTCATCCCGGCCTGTTGCGGTCGGTGTTCTACGGGCCGCTCGGTGTGATTGTTGTGCTGACAGTCAAAGGTGTCCCGTTCGCCTACCTCGCGATTTCCTCGGCGCTGCGCGGCTTAGGAGAAGAGTACGAGGCGGCGGTGCGGGTGCATGGTGGTGGACGTTTCGCTGCCGGTCGCACGATCGTTGCGTTGTTGGCACCGGCAATCTGGTCGGCGTTGGCGATCGTGTTCGCCGAATCGGTCAGCGACTTCGGGGTCGCCGCGACGTTGGCCAACGACGCGCATTTCCCGGTCGCGACGTTCACCCTGTACAACGCGATCGACAACTTCCCCGTGCAGTTCCCGGTCGCCGCGGCGGTGGGATGGTGCTTGATGGCACTCGCTGGTTTGGCACTGCTCGCGCAAGCTCGCGCGACCCGCGGTCGCAGCTACCGGGTCCTCGGCGGTCGTAGCCGCCCGGCGCGCCGGCACCAGTTGACCCCGCGCGCAAGAGTCGCGACATTGGCGGCGATGCTCGGTCTGTGCGTCGTTGCATTGGGGGTGCCGGCATTCGGCGCGGTGTCCGCGTCCATGATCAACGGGCTCGGCTCGCTTGCGGGTAACCACGCGTTCAGTTTCTCCAACTACCAACGTGTTTTGCACAGCCCGGCGTTGTATGGCCCATTGCTGTATTCCGCACGGTTAGCGGTTATCACGGCGACCGCGACCGTGATGCTGGGTGCGGTCACCGCACGGCTGCTGTCCACCCGCGGCGCACGGCTCAGCGGTCGGATGCTTGACCTGGTTCTCCTCACCGCTGTTGCACTGCCGGGGATCGTCTTTGCCGCCGGGTACATCTTCACCTACAACCTGCCCATCACGAACAGGCTCGGCATCCACCTGTACGAGACGCCGTACCTGTTACTGCTGGGCTATCTGGCGACTGCCTTGCCGTCGACGTCGCGCGTGCTCCTCGGTTCGGTCAGCCAGCTGCAGGAGTCGATGCGTCACGCCGGCCGCGTCCACGGCGCGGGCGCTTTCGGCTCCTGGGCCCGGACCGTGTTGCCGCTGCTGGCACGTCCACTTATCGGTGCTTGGGTGCTGACATTTGCGGCGACCTTGTTGGAGTTGCCGGTGTCCGAGCTTCTGTACCCGCCGAACCACCCGCCGGTATCAGTCGGCATCACCAAGGCACTCGCCAACTACGACTTCGGCGGCGGCACGGCGATGGAAGTCATCGCCGTGCTGTTCGCCCTCGCTGTCGTTGCAGTTGCCTGGATACTGTTCCGGCTGCTCGCCCCAGTCGGCTGGCGACGACTCGGAGCTGCACGATGACGTCAGCCACCGACCGCGGTTTATCGCCGTCCGGTCACGAGGTTCAGGTTGCCGGTGCGGTCAAACGCTATGGGGCGGCCACGGCACTGGCCGGTGTTGATCTGCTGATCGCACCGGGCACCTTCTTGGTGCTGCTTGGCAGATCCGGATCCGGCAAATCAACCCTCGCTCGGGCGCTGGCCGGTGTCGAACGACTCGACGAAGGCGAGATCCGGCTCGGCGACGCGCTGGTCAGCGCGGGCCGCCGGCACCTACCGCCGGAACGGCGCAACCTGGCGATGGTGTTCCAGGACTACGCGCTGTGGCCACACTTGACGGCCCTCGGCAACGTCGCGTATGCGCTACGTCGCCGCCACCTAGGCGCCGTCGAAGAGGCTCGCCGCGCCAACGACGCGCTCGAGCGCGTCGGCCTCGTCGGCCTAGCGGCCCGCTACCCCCACGAACTGTCCGGGGGTGAACAACAACGCGTCGCCCTCGCCCGCGCCGTAGTAGCCCGCCCCGGTTTGCTGATCTTCGACGAGCCACTGTCCAACCTGGATGCCGACCTGCGCGAACGGTTGCGGGTCGAGATCGCCACCTTGACCCGCGAAAGCGGCGCCACCGCGGTGTACATCACCCATGACCAATCCGAAGCGTTCGCGCTCGCCGACATGATCGCCGTCCTCGACCGCGGCAGCCTCGTGCAACTCGGCACACCCGAAGACATCTACCACCGCCCGACGAACGCATTCGTCGCCCGGTTCACCGGGCTCGCCGGCGAACTGCCCGGCCACGTGGTGTCGGTTTCCGGCGGCGAAGCGATCGTCGCCACCGGTAGTGCGCGGATCCGCGCCCGTTGCGACAGCACCTTGCAACCCGGACACGACGCCGTCGTGCTTGTCCGGCCGGCGGCTACCACACTGACCGCGTCGAGCAATGTCCGCGACGGCGTCCTGACCGGAACAGTGATCGACGTCGCCTACCGCGGCCGCGGATACGACCACGTGATTGCCTGCGAGGCCGGCACCCTGTCGGCGGTGTTCGACACCGGTGCACATCCGCGCGGGTCCACCGTGCACGTCGCGCTTGACCCCGAACGCACGATGGCCCACACGAACGGCGACCGCGACGCGCCCCGTGCCGTCGAAGAACTAACGGCTGTTACTATCAACACCTGACGAACCATCGACCGCCCCTCCAGGTGGGCGCGAATCCGGAGGTCCATGTGAACGGTGGCGCGCTGTTCATCGCGGTTTTTTTGGCCTGCACCGTGGAAGCTGTGGAAGCCACAACGATCGTCTTGGCCGCGGGAACCGCGCGTGACTGGCGCTCGGCGCTGACCGGCGTCGCGGCGGGCCTGCTCACGCTGGCGGTGATCGTGGCGGCGCTCGGACCGGCCCTGTCGGTGATCCCGCTACGCGGTCTGCGACTTGCCGTTGGCGGTCTGCTGCTCGTCTTCGGCCTGCAGTGGATCCGCAAGGCCGTGTTGCGGGCGAGCGGCCACAAGGCACTGCACGACGAGGAGAAAATCTTCGCCACCGAGCTGGCGGCGGCTCAGGCCGCATCGGCCCAACGTCGCGGCGCCGTTTCGGACTGGTACGCGTTCACCTTGTCCTTCAAGGGCGTTCTGCTAGAAGGGCTTGAAGTCGCGTTCATCGCGCTGACCTTCGGCAGCAACCAACATGACATTCCCCTCGCCGCAGTCGCCGCGATCAGCGCCGTCGTCGTGGTCGCCGCGGCCGGGTTCGCGGTGCGGGCACCGCTCGCCCGGGTACCAGAAAACACCCTCAAGTTCATCGTGGGCATCATGCTCGCCGCGTTCGGCACCTTCTGGGGCGCCGAAGGTGCTGGCACGCGTTGGCCCGGCTCCGACGCCGCGCTGCTGGTGCTGATACCCGCGTACGCACTGCTCGCGGTGACCCTGGTTGTCGTACTGCGCCGAGAACACGAAGCATCGCCGCCGGCACCCGCTCACCCAATCACGGTCGGGAGCGCATCGTGAAAAGCGTTCGCGCGTTCGGCGCATTCTGGTACGACTTCATCGTCGGCGACGACTGGCTAGTCGCGCTCGGAATTATCGCCGCCCTCGCCGCCACCTACGGCCTGAGCCGAACCTCAGTACCCGCGTGGTGGGTGGTTCCCGTTGCCGTTGGCGTGTTGCTGCCCATCAGCCTGAAGCGAGCGGTACGCAAAGGCTAACCCAGTCCACGTCGGTGCACGTGCTCCGTGGGTCGGGACGCTCGGACGCTAGTGCCCCTCTCCTTCCTCTGCATACACCCGCGCTGCGTACTCCTCCAGGCGGTGCGCGCACACCTCTAGAGCTTTCTCGGCGGCCGCTCTACCAGCGGCACCGAACACATCACGATCGCCAACTTTCGCAAACCACTGCTGCAACTTCGCCAAATCCACATCGTTTTCTTCAAGCTCCGGATACGTGAAATGCTCGGCGACATACTCCTTCTGCAAACCCGCTTCGAAGTCTCGACAGCGGTCGATGATCTCCTCATACTCATCATCGCGCGCCGCCTGAAACGCCTCCATGACGTCCGCGCCGCCCGCAAGCACCTCACACGACAGCAGCACCGCGGTGCCGGACATGTCGACGATTTCGTTGCGCAGCAAGCGGAGCGCCCGCTCCGACGCCGCGTTCGCCGGCAACGCGGCGGCGGCGTTTTGCAAATAGATCGCCCCTAATCCCTTCAGTCGCCGCCATACCGTGGCGCGGAGCCGAGTCGGCTCAGACGGCACCCGGTACACGAGCAGCAGCCAACGACCGGGCGCTGGAGTAGCGGCAGACGGCGTACCCGTGGAACTGCCGGGACTCGGCAACCTCTGACGTCCGGCGCTCATCTTCGGGTCCAACCGCCCTCGCTGGTATGTGGTGGTAGTGCAAGTCTGACATCGTGACCGGATGGAACTGGCATGGCCAGGTCGCCGGGCTGGTGCGTGCTCTAACGGTGAGGTCGGTACGGCCCCGCTAGGGGCACATGACCCGTGA
Source organism: Acidothermaceae bacterium (assembly GCA_036509315.1). Lineage (GTDB taxonomy): Bacteria > Actinomycetota > Actinomycetes > Acidothermales > Acidothermaceae > PALSA-607. Next base: position 3,537 of record DATCFU010000142.1, on the reverse strand, counting down.
CCGTGCAAGGACTGGCCGAACGCGACACCGAACCAGCAGGCGAACCCGTCACCGTCTAACTCGTGACCGCCGACCCTCCGTTGCTGCCCGGAGCGGTGAAACTCACGATCGCCAAGCCATTTCCCCGGACCGAGCTCACTCCCGTCGGCGCATCGGGTAGCGTCGCCGATGTCACCGCCGCCGACGCCGCCGCCGACGACTCGACACCACTGCCGACCGCGTTCGTCGCATGCGCCGTGAATGTATATGTCGGGCCGTTCGTCCAACCCGGGGCCGTGCAGGGGCTCGCCGAACACGACGCCGAGCCACTCGGTGCACCCGTGACCGTGCACCCGGTGATCGCCGAACCGCCGTTGCTGGCAGGGAGGTGAAACTGACGACCACTGAACCGTTCCCGGCGACCGCTGACACGCCGGTCGGGCCACCGGGCACCGTCATAGGTGTCACCGACGCTGAGTTGCTCGCCGTCCCGTTTCCCGCACTGTTGATCGCGCGAACCTGGATCGTGTACGCCGTGCCGTTGGTGAGCCCCGTGGCTGCGGCGGTCGCGGTGGTTTACCAGGTTCGCGTTGACAACAGACGTCGAGGACGACGTCGAGACTGTCGTCCAGGATCCGCCGTTGACCGACACCTGATAGCTGGTGATCGTGGCTCCGCCGTCACTGGCCGGCGTCCAGCCGCTCACGCTCGACGAGTTCGTCGGAGACAGGTCGTTCCACGAGCCCGACGTCGCACTCCAGTTCGTCACCGGTCTGGTTCGTTCGGTCAGCCATGGTGTGGAAAGGGCAGGCGCGCGGTCACCTAAGGAATCCGTTACTCCGTGTGCGGGTTCGGCGAATACGTTCGGCCGATAGCCGGTCCGGCGGCCCACTGCTTGACTAGGTTTCGTTCCTCCTGGGGGGCATTGATATGCGGGCGTTATTGGTCGCCTAGTCCGCATGGAGCCACGGCGAAACCGACCCGGTCCAAGAATGCGTCGCAGCGCGGCGTGGTCACACGGGGGTTTGTCGTACACGCAGGTGTTCGACATCGCGGGTCATCTCGCGGTGTCGCGCTACACGTGCAGCAAAAAATCCCGCGGGCCGCATCCGGTGTGAAGCATTTCCCTTTGGCACGGCCGGCTTGCGCCGACTATCGATGCCACACGTCCGAGCCCATGCTCGGGAACGGAGTAAGACAATGACCGAATCGCATCGCCGTATGAGGGTCAGCCGCAAGCTTGCCTGGACAGTTACCCCCGTCGTGGCCGCGGCACTGTCAGTCGGTGGGGTCGCGCTGGCCAGCAACGCCTGGCACACCAGCCAGACCATCACCGCGTCCGGCAAGGTCGGCACCGTTAAGCCTGTCATCGCCACCGCGACAGTCGAAGACCTTTATCCCGGCCAGCCGCTCAAAGTCGACATCCACTTCAACAACCCCAACACGTTCGCGGTGAACGTGCTGGCCCTTCAGGCCACCACCATCACCTTCACCGACGCGGCTTACCCGGCGCAGCTTCTTTCACTACACCGCTCCTACGGAGTCGAGTGGGACAACTCCAGCACCGGCGCTGGCAGCCTGAGCCTGCCTGCCACCGCATTCGACCTCGGCCCATCAGCATCGGTTCCGGCCGGCTCCTCCGACCAAGTACTCACCGGCGGCGCGGTCGACCCGTCATTCGCAAACGGCTTACAGCAAGGTTCCCCCGTCTCCATCGACTACTGGGTCGACGAAGCCGCCTTCTAAATCAGTACCGAACGACAGGGGCGGGCGTCGACCAATCGACGCCCGCCCCCGATCTTGGTCTATCAGGAACTGTCGTATAGCACCGATGATTCTTGGGGCCGCGTGTGGAACTGGTGTCAATCGGTCGCCTGGCAACGGCCCATACACAGGACCGCTGACAGGCCCACGCTCAAAACGGTGGAAAAAGGAGATCGGACGTGCACGTTGTCGCGACGTACCACATCAGTTACCTGCAGGCGATCGTCATCGGTTTGATCCAAGGCATCACCGAACTTGCGCCGATCTCCAGTCTCGGCCACACCGTGCTGATCCCGTCGTGGCTCGGCGGCAGCTGGGCGCTGCTGGTCAAGCAGGAAGCATCCGCAGAAAGCCCATACCTGGCGTTCATCGTCGGGCTGCACCTGGCGACCGCGGTGGTGCTGCTGGGGTTCTACTGGCGGGAATGGGTGAAGCTGATCGGCGGCTTCTTCCGTACGCTGGTGCGCCGCCGGATCGAGTCCGACGACGAGCGCCTCGCGTGGCTGATCGTGATCGCCACCATCCCAGTCGGAGCAGCCGGACTCGCATTCGAGCACGCGTTCCGGGTGCTGTTCGCCAAACCCCTGGCCGCGGCGGTCTTCCTGGCCATCAACGGGGCAATCCTGCTCGCAGGAGAACGATTTCGCCACGGCGCACCAACGACTGAGAAGAATGCCCTGGCTCAACCGGCAGCACCCGACGATCACCTGATGCTCATCGACGCCGCCGCCGAACACGAACTCGCAGCTGTGGGGGTACGTAGCGCATTCGTGATCGGAGCTGCGCAGATCCTCGCGCTGCTCGCCGGCATCAGCCGCGAAGGGGTCGCCATGGTCGGTGGCCTGTTCCGCGGGCTCAACCACGAAAATGCGATGCGCTTCTCCTTCATGCTCTCCACGCCGGTCATCCTCGCAGCCGGCCTACTGAAAGTCCCTGACCTGCTCGGCCCACTCGGCAACGGTATCCGCGGACCCGTCATCGCCGGCAGCATCGCCGCCGCCGCCGCCTCCCTGTTCGCGATCCTGTTCTTGGCACGCTACTTCCGCACGCGCACCCTCACCCCATTCGCCGTGTACTGCCTGTGCGCAGGAGGGATCAGCATCATCCGATTCGCCGCGTTCTGAGCTGTCGCCATTCGGCTCGCCGTTTCCCTGCCAGTTCGCATCGTGGGCAGAGCACTGCCGCAAGTGGTGTGCTGGGTACAGTCCGTCCAGGGGTTGTCGCTGAACGGCGAACTCGAGCGCATGCGCTCGCTGGAGCGCAGTGCCTGGAAGCGTGCGAAGTTGCGTCGCGCCTAGCGGATGGAGAAGTGCCGGAGGCTTAGCGAGCCGTCGGTCGATGTCCGGCCTATGTGCAGGTATCCGCCGCGCAGGTGATTGTCATGGGCGATGAGCTGAGTGGGCTGGGTACCGTCGGTGCGGCTCCAGCTCAGTGAGGTCGGTGTGACGTCGAGCCGAAATCTCATCCACCGGCCAAGCCGGGGTGCGGCTGTCGCAGATCAGTACACCGTCGGCGGTTGAACTCGTGGGGATTTCCATCGCCCAGGCGCCCCAGCCGTAGGGCCCTCACACGCCTGCATCGTGTTTTCGGGAAGCACATCGCTCGAGCCACCATGCCCCACGACATACGTCTTCCCGCGCTCGACGATCCATTGGCTAAGCCCTGATCCACCGACCGGCTGGTGTGACGCGACTCGCGCGAGGTTGGGTCGTGCTGTGTTTGCGGGTGCGTGACTGACCACCCGATCGGGGTATCGGGTTCTCCTGTCTCCGCTTGTGCCGTTGCTGGCGGGTG
>DATCFU010000141.1:0-2785 GCA_036509315.1 Acidothermaceae bacterium | reverse complement strand
CGTCGACCACAGGCTTCATCTTGTCGACATCGACGACGTCGAAAGTTGCCGAGGTGGGCTTTCCGCGCTTTGAGTAGCCAACCGAGTGTTGGCGCCGACCGAAATTTGACCCACTTGTAAGCCTTGTGCCGACTGAAATTTGACCCGGGTGTTTCACCTACCCTGCTTCTTTTTCGAGCAGCGGGGTTCGAGGAGTGATCACCATGGCCATGATTGGCAAAGTCCTGCGGATGCACCGCCGCGAGAAGAAATCGGTGCGAGAGATCGTGAGGGCCACGAGCCTGTCGCGCAATACGGTCCGGAAGTACCTGCGCGAGGCGAAGGTCGAGGAACCGAAGTACCGGCGGGAGCCGGTGCCGATGAAGCTGACGCCGTTCGTCGAGGCCATCGAGCTGGCGCTGGTCGCGGATGCTCATCGGCCGAAGAAAGAGCGCCGAACAGCGAAGGCTCTTCACAAGGAGATTGCGCAGGCCGGCTACAGCGGGGGGTACTCGCGACTGACCGACTTCATCCGGGACTGGCGAGCGCGCCGCGGCGGCGTGGCGATCGGCAAGGCGTATGTGCCTCTGACGTTCGCGTTCGGCGAAGCGTTCCAGTTCGACTGGAGCGAAGAAGGTGTCGTGGTCGGCGGCATCTACCGCCGGCTGCAGGTTTCTCACATGAAGCTGTGTGCGAGCCGGGCGTTCTGGGTGATCGCGTATCCAAGCCAGGGTCACGAGATGCTGTTCGACGCGCACACAGTCTCGTTTGCGGCGCTGGGAGGCATCGCCAGGCGCGGGATCTACGACAACATGCGCACGGCCGTCGACAAGGTCAAGAAGGGCAAGGGCCGTGTCGTCAACGCGCGGTTCAGCGTGATGTGCGGGCACTACCTGTACGACCCCGACTTCTGCAACGTGGCCAGCGGCTGGGAAAAGGGCATCGTCGAGAAGAACGTGCAGGACAGCCGGCGCCGTATCTGGATTGACGCGGCCAAGGAGCGGTTCGCGAACATGGACGAACTCAACGCGTGGGTCGCTGCACGTTGTCGGGCGCTATGGCAGGAAACTCAGCATCCCGAGCACAAGCAGTTCAGCGTGGCCGAGATGCTGGAGCACGAGCGCGAGCATCTGATGCCGATGACGGCGCCGTTCGACGGCTACGTCGAAGAGGCGGCGCGAGTGAGTACCACGTGCCTCGTGACGGTCGCCAGAAACCGGTACTCGGTGCCGTGCGAACTGGTCGGCCAGATGGTGAGCACGCGGCTGTATCCGACGCGAGTGAAGGTCGTCGCTGGCGATCTGATCGTCGCCGATCATGAACGACTGACCGACAAAGGCAAGACCCGCTACGACTGGAGGCACTACATACCGCTCGTGCAGCGCAAGCCCGGCGCATTGCGCAATGGCGCGCCGTTCGCTGACTTGCCAGAGACGCTTCAGCGACTGCGCCGAGCCCTGCTGCGTGAGCCTGGCGGAGACCGGCTTATGGCCAAGGTTCTGGCCCTGGTGCCCGGAGCCGGATTGGATGCTGTGTTGGTCTCGGTCGATCTCGCGTTGGAGGCAGCGCCGCCTTCAGGTCGCATCAGCGAGCAGCACGTGATCAACGTGCTGGCCAGGCTCAACGCGCAACCCCGCCCCGCCAACGTCACGACGACTCTACAGGTGTCCACGCCGCCGACCGTGGACACGGCGCGCTACGACCGACTTCGCGACATCCCGGAGGCCGATCATGCATGACGTCATCGCCGAACTCAAAGCGCTGCGCCTGCACGGCATGGCCTCGACGTGGGCCGATCTGATCGAGCAGAACAACGCTGAGACGGACGGTGCGCGCTCGTTGATCGAGCAGATGCTCCGTGCCGAGCTGACCGACCGAGCCACGCGATCCGTGGGGCATCAGATGAGCGCCGCGAAGTTCCCTGTCCACCGCGATCTCGCGGGCTTCGACTTCGAGGTATCGCAGGTCGACCGCAAGCTGGTCACCCAGTTGGCCGAAACGTCCTTCACCGAGGTAGCGCACAACGTGGTTCTGGTGGGTGGGCCAGGAACGGGCAAGAGCCACTTGGCGACGGCCATCGGTGTGGCCGGCATCGTCAAGCACGGCAAGCGAGTGCGGTTCTATTCGACGGTCGATCTGGTCAACGCGCTCGAGCAGGAGAAGGCGCAAGGCAAGGCTGGACGCATTGCGAACGCCATGCTACGACTCGACGTGGTCATACTCGATGAGATGGGCTACTTGCCCTTCAGCCAGGCCGGCGGCGCGCTGCTCTTCCATCTGCTGAGCAAGCTCTACGAACACACGAGCGTGGTGATCACGACCAACCTGGACTTCGCCGAGTGGTCGACCGTGTTCGTGGATCCGAAGATGACGACTGCGCTGCTGGATCGGCTCACGCATCACTGCCACATCGTCGAGACCGGCAACGAGAGCTACCGCGTCACCCAGGCCACTGCAAACTCGAAGAAGCGCATCAAGGCCCGAGAAACAGAACGCAAGGCAAACTCGCCGCCGCCAGCAGAACCAGGCCCAACTCCTTGACACACGCGGCGGGAAGCCTCTCCGGGCTTCGCCCTCCGAGCCTTCCCGCCGCGCGACAAACCATCACGACAAGACAAGCAAGGAGGTAGAGTTATCCACAGCCGGCAGCCAACGCGCCGGCCCCATCCCTGGGTCACTTTTCAGTCGGCAGGGTGGGTCAGTTTTCAATCGGCGCCGACAGAGTCGCCGACTCGAGCGCGAATGCCCGCGCAACCTGGAGTTGATGTGGCTCACCGGGCGCCTGGCGCCAGACTTCAAGACCATC
>DATCFU010000140.1:0-13831 GCA_036509315.1 Acidothermaceae bacterium | reverse complement strand
GCGGCGCAGTGACGAAGGAGATCGCCATGGGCTCGCGAGTGATGCAGAGGATCCGTCCGGTCGACGCTGTGATGGCAGGGATCCTCTGCATCCTCGCCGCCCTCATTACGGTCACGAATATCAGCAGCAACGACCCGACTTTCAAGGTCGATTCTCACTCGTGGCTGCAGCTGCCGGTCTTCATCGGGGCCGCACTGCCGGTGCTCTGGTGGCGGCGCAGTCTCATCGGGGCACTGCTGACGTCGTCCGCCTTGATGCTTGTGCACGTCTTCGCCTTTGGCCACCTGACCCGATGCGGGTCGGGCCTACCCCTGGTGTTTGTGCTCGCGTTCCTGTCCGGATTCGGCTACGAGCAGCAGCGAGAGCGGCTGACGGCGCTTGCGCTTTCGGTCGTGCTCGGCGGGCTCGTGCTGATGTGGGACACCTCCGCCGGGCCCTCCGTCCTTCCCGTGGTCGCTGTCATTCAGGTGGGTCTCTATGGCATCGGTCGCGTCGTCGCGCACCGGGCCGGGATGGCCAGTGAACTCCGCCAGCGCAACGACGACCTGCGGGTACTGCGTGACGAACGAGCCGCGCTCGAGGTGAGCGACGACCGAGTCCATCTCTCCGCTCGCTTGGAGGCGCTGCTCGAGCAGCGCCTGCGCCAGTTGGCCGTGGTGGCCGAGGAAGGAAAGGCCGCCGATCCCGCCGCACTGCACGCGCTCCTCGTCGCCCTCGAGGAGGACAGCCGGCGCACACTTGGTGACATGCGCGAGATCGTCGGCCAGTTGCGCGGCGGCGAAGTCGCGCTCGCCCCTGCGCCGTCAGTAGCCCACCTCGATGCACTGCTCGCACAGCATGTGCACGGCGGATCGCGGCTACAGGTCAACGGCGATCCGCGCGTACTGCCGCCGAGTGTCGAACTGTCGGCGTACCGGATTGTCGAGTACCTCGTCACGGCCTTGGCCGACAAGCCATCGGCGCCCGTCGGCGTGACGATGACGTTCACCGACGACGCGCTGAACATCGTGGTGGCGGGGACGGTTGCGAAGGGGGGCGCCGACCTGCGCGGTGCGGTTGGGCGGGCCAGGCAGCGAGCGCTGTTGCACGCCGGCTCGCTCGACCTGAAGGTGTCACGCGGGCGCGCGCGGGTGACGGCGCACCTGCCAGTCCTTGGCGACGTCTGACGATGAACCGCGGGCGCGCGTTGGTGGAGCGGTACGAGCAGCTACTGGTTGCGGTCGGGGCGCTCGCGCTGTCGGTGATCCCGATCGTGCCGGACGGCGGTGTGCATGGGCTAGGTGAGTGGATCGGAGCGACATGCACCGTTGCCGGCACCCTCGCCTTGGTTTGGTGGCGACGCCACCCCCTCGCCGTGCTGCTGATTGGTCCAGCGCTGCTGTTTGTCTGCGTCTTCACAGGCCCGGACCCGAGCAACTTCGTGCTGGCTGCACTGTTGGTGTACGCGGCCATCGCCGCCGAGCGATTCAGCGGTCGCGCTGCTTGGGTAGCCGGCTTCTGCTGCGCTGCATATGTCATTGGCCTTTACGCCTTCACCGATCAGGACGGAAGTCCTGGTCTGCTCATCTTGACCGCGCCCGGTTTTCTCGCCGGGACCGTGTTACGCCTTCGCCGGGAAACGGCCGAGCAGTTGGCCGCGCGCGGCCGCGAGCTAGAGGCTGAGCGCGAACTGTTCGCCGAAGTCTCCGTGCGAAACGAGCGCGCCCGCATTGCCAGCGAACTGCACGACATCGTCGGGCATGCCCTGAGTGTCATGGTCGTGCAAGCGGCGGCCGGTCAGCGGCTGGCGCCGCACTCGCCCGAGGCGGCCGTCGAGTCGCTGGGGGTGATCGCAGAGTCGGCGCGCCAAGGCCGTGCCGATCTGCAGCGTCTCATCGATTTGCTCGCCGGGACCGAGGTCGCCAGCCCAGACCTGTCGCTCATCGACGAGGTGGTGAACCAGGCAGCGCGCAGCGGGCTCCGGGTCACGTGTCGACTTGAGGGTTCACGCGACGGGCTGCAGACAGAAGCTGCGCACGCCGCATTTCGCGTCGTGCAGGAGAGCCTGACCAACGCGTTGCGGCACGCTCCCGGGGCGGAGGTCCGGGTCCTCATCCGGAGCGAGATCGGCGGCCGGGCAGTGACCGTCCGGGTGGAGAACGACGCGGCCACGCGCAGCACACCCAATCTCTCCGGTACCGGCCGTGGCCTCATCGGTCTGCGCGAGCGGGTGCTCGCCCTCGGCGGGACATTCTCGGCGGGCCCGGCGCCGGCAGGCGGCTGGACCGTGGAGGCACGATTGGCGGGCGGGGCCCTGCGCTCAAGCTGAGCGGCGTCCTTCACCACGGGCGCGATGCCGGCGAGTGGGTCGGGCCGAGCTCACGCCGGCGTATCGCCGAGCTAACGGCAGCAATGCGCGACGCACTGGCGAATCCGGTGCGATGTCACCAAGGGTGTGACCCCCGGCGATCGCCTTGTCGAGTGACACTCGGTCGTACGGCACGAACACGACGTCGTTGACCCCGGCGTAGCGAGTCAACGCCTGCTGGATCTCTTGCTCGGCGTCGCCGTTGATCGGGCCCTTGCGCACCCGGTTCACCACGACCTGCGGACGACACTGCGGCAACACCTCGGAGAGTTCGGCGAGCCCGCGCACCAGCCGTTGCAACCCGACCGGGTCGGCGGATCCGACGGCAACGACATGGTCCGCGTCGGCGAGAGTGGCCAACGTCGACCCGTTGCGACGCGGCGCGGTCGTGTCGTAACTGAGCTCTTCGTCCTGCTCAAGACCAAATCCGCAATCGATGACGGTGAGTGCTGCGAGTTGGCGCGCAATGGCGTACGCAGCAACGAGTCCGCTCGGCCGCAGTTCCGGCCAACGCTCGGCACGGGCAATGCCGGTCAACACTCGCAAGTTCGGAGCAACGACGCGCGCCAGCGTCGCAAGCGTATTCAGATCAAGGTTGCCCGCATTCGCCTGCCGGACAGCGGCCGCAAGGCCTGGCGATTCATCGAGCAGCCCGAGCACTTGCGCAATCACCCCGCCGTAGCAATCGGCGTCTGCCAGTAATGAAGCGCAACCAAGGCGAGCCGCCTCCGTCGCGAGGACGACCGCAATCGTCGTCCGGCCAGGCGCACCCGTCGGGCCCCACACGGCGACTAGCCGTCCGTCGACACGATCGGTTTCGTCCTCGTCTGGCACGAGCGCCAGCGCCGAAACGTCAGGCAACGCGGCGCGTGGATCGCCGTACCCGAGGCGCAGCGGATCCAGCCCACCAGTGGCGACGCCGTCGGCGATGGCGGTCGTGACCTCAGCAGAGATCAGTGCTGGACCGGCATCAGCAGCGAGTACATGGCGGACGCCGAGCTGCCGCAGTCGCCGTTCGGCGTCATCACTCGTACCGGGCCTACCGCCTTGAGCAACCAGACCGATGACCGCGACGCCTGCTGTTGCGAGTCGGGCCAATGCGTCGCGGTCGAGCCGGCGCAGGTCGGCCGACAAAATCACGGCGCGAGCCGTACCTGCAGCAGCCGCGGCGAGCAGGTCTGCAAGGTCGACGCAACGCCGGATCACCACGACGCCGAAATCTTGATGCTCGAAGGCCGACACAAGATCGGCTTCCCATACGGCGTCGGTGACAGCGGTCAGAACCGGGACACTCATGGTGAAGCCAGAGCGGCACCACGGGACGGCGAGGGGCTATCGGACGGCGATGGGCTGTCGGCTGCCGATGGGCTGTCGCTCAAGGGCGGCGGAGCGACGGTGCCGCCCGCGGTCGCGGTGGCGGGCACCCGTACCAGGTCGACCGACCCAAGTTGCGCCGCGGCGACAACGGCATCTACGAACGCGACGGGCACCGACAAGACGAGGCCCGAACCGTCGCTACTCCCCAGCGACGAATCGACGAGCGTGTCCGCAATGGTCACGTTCGCCAGAACGAGTTGCGGCTTTGCTTGCGCCTGCCCGTTGAGTGTCTTCGGTGTGACGTACAGGTCAACCTGTACCCCGTGCAGGTCATTGCCTCTGGGCATGTGCAGCTTCGCGACCGGAATCGTGACGAGCCGAACTGCGGGCGGCGGCGTCGACGGGACTGCCACCAGCGGAATGAGCTGGCCGCTCGCAAGCGGCGAGACCGTCACTCGACCGACCGGGCTTTGGCCGGCGGCGGAGATGTAGGGGGCACCGTGGTCCTTGAATCGGACGTTGACCTGGACCAGGTCGGATTTGATCAATGTGGTGCCGGGGGCGATGTCTCGCGACGCGGCCCACATCACGTCGTAGCGCTGCGACGACGAAATGATTTTCGCGCCTACCACAACCGACAGCAGGACGAGGACGACTCCTATGACGAGTCGACCGTCAAGCCACGACGGTGATTTCAGGCGGGTAGCCGACGGCGCAGGCAGCTCTGACACAAGTTCCCCCAGTGATGTTGAGCAGCCGTGACCGGTCGCGCGGACCCGCCTCTGGCGGCGTCCTCATTCTGCCCCGTCGTCCGACTTTGCGATGCTAAACAGAAGTGTTGTGTGGATAACGAAAGCATTCGCGGTTAACCGATGGCATACTGACGCCTTCCGGCGTAGATAGCAGCGTCTGTCCATGTTTGAGGAGGGTCGATGGAGAAGCGATTTCTGCTCTTGTCAGACGTCGCGGACGTGCTGAACATCTCCGCGGCCCAGGCCTACGCCCTCGTCCGGTCAGGCGAGCTGCCCGCTATCAAAGTCGGCGGCCGCGGCCAGTGGCGAGTCGAGGTGCCGGTGCTCGAGAGCTACATCCAAGACGCCTACACCCGCACCCGCGACTTCGTGAGCAGCCATCCGTTCGGCGGCGGCGATCCCGACGAGTAGTTAGGCCCGCCGCACGTCGTTAGGCCCGGCGCACGACGACGAGTGATGTCAGTGGGTATGCGCGAACGGCCCGGACGGCATCGTGGCGACGCGGTTCGCCGGGCGCATGCTCGGCGAGTTCGACGAAGTCCGCTCCGACGCGGTCAAGTGTGCCGGCGGCAGTTGATCCGTCCACAAGTGTCAGGGCGACAGCCGATCGATCGCGCACGATCCCGCGCAACACGTAGGCGAGATCGAGCCGGGCGGCCACCTGCCCCTCGCTGTGCGGAACCGCGGTTTGAGCGGCGAGCCCACCGATCGACAGAACGGAATGCGCGGCAACGAGCGCTTCCCGGCCACCAACCTCGGTGAGCAACAGCCAGTCCGGGCCGATCGCTGCGAGTTCGCCCTCGATGGCGCCCGCACCAACGAGGCGCAGGGTCAAGGGGAGCCCGATCACCGGACGAAGTCGGTCGACAAGCCGCAGCAACGAGAGCTCGCGCCGGCTCCGGTCGGTCACCTCCGCGGCCAGCTCGGCCGCCTCGGCTTCCCCGAGCTGAGCCTCGAGGTCGTCGAAGAGCTCGTCCCAGCGCATCGCTCACCTCTTCCACGGCAAGCGTATCGAAAATGAAGCCATCCGCATTGACAGCGACTGAATGGAGCTGTACGAAGGTAAACACAAGCAAACGAAAGCGAAGGACATGCCAAGATGGACCACCACCCGCAGCGAGCCGCATCAGCTCTCCGAGCGGGTGGCCTCATCGCCGGCATCGCCGCGCTCCTTGGCTGGGCGGCCGGCTCGCCGTTCGAGACATGGCGAGCCCTGACGTCAGTGGTTGACGCGTCGACACCGACGGCTGGCGTCGATCAGCTGCTTGGCGGCTCGGCGGCGCTCGCGGCGTGGATCGGCCTCGGGTGGTTGGGCGTCACGGTCTTCCTCGAAGTGGCGAGTACGCTGCCTGGCGCCGCGGGCCGCGGGTGCACGGCAATCGCGGCAACGACCAGCCCGATGCTGGTTCGCCGCATCGCGCAAGCGATGATCGGGGTCAGCGTCCTCGCCGGACCGATGACTGCCGGGTCGGCATTTGCCACCGGTCCGTCGACGACCACGTCGACATCGACGCAGGTCGACCGGCCAGCGTCCGCAGCCACGCCGATGCCGTCCGGCACCACCGCTACGCCCGACACCAGCAGTACTCCTGATACCAGCCCAGCGCCACTGAGCCTCGATCGACCCGCGACGGCCTTCGTTGCGTTGTCGCCACCAGCTGCACAGCGGACGTCGACCGGTGCGGCCGCACTCGTCACCGGCGGCGCCCATCGCGACGCAGGTCTTCGCGGTGGCCTCAGACCCGACGGGTACGTAGTGCACCGCGGGGACACGTTGTGGGACATCGCCGCGCGACACCTCGGGCCAACCGCAAGCGCGGTCGACATCTCGCGCGCATGGCCTGCCTGGTACGACGCGAATCGCACCGCCATTGGCCCCGATCCCGGCGTGATCCGGCCGGGGGAAGTGCTCATGCCACCTGGCACATTGGCAGCGCCAACATCCACAGCACCCACGTCGACAACGCCTGTCGGCACCCGATGACCACAACCGCGCAGGCCGTCGCCGTTCCAGTACCCGCACCTCGCACTCGTCGCGCGACCAGCACAACGAGTGCCGTGCGCCGACTGCCGAGCTGCAATCCGCAGCCGCCGTTCGACGACGAACTCGCACCAACCGCCGCGCCCGTCTATGCGGCGCCGAATCACACGTCGGTGGGCGACGCAGACCACGGGCAGCGCGCACTCCGACTGGTGTTCGCGCTGCCGAGCGGCTTGCCTGCACGACCCGAACTCCCTGACACGCTCGGAGAAGGAACCAGTCACGCCGCGCCGGAGCTGCGGCTATTGCCCGCATTGAACCGACCCGGCGACACCGCAGTGATGACGGTCGAGCCACCAACGCGGCGTCGACCGGGAAGACGCGACACCGTCGAGGAAGAGTTCGGGCCACGGAAAACACCGACCACAATGCTGCCTGCGGCGACGCCGTGGGCAGGCAGGTTGGTGCAGGCAATGATCGAGGTGGTGTCGGGCGTGCGGCCGGTCTCACAGTTGGTTCGATGGACGACCGCCCCTGTTTACGACGATCTATGCACGCGTATCGCACGCCCGATCGCGTCCACCGGCGCGGGCAATCGCGCGATCTCCACCACGCGCCTTGCCGAAGTTGTGCGATCGATTCGAGTCAGCGAACCGCGCGACGGCGTGGCCGAGGTGTGCGCGATCGTCCAGCAAGGTCCGCGCTGTCGTGCAATCGCACTACGACTTGAAGGCATCGACGGTCGCTGGCAGTGCACGGCACTACAAATCGGCTGACGCCGTCGGCAAGTCGGCTGACGCCTCGCGGCGCATCGAGCTAGACCGCGCTGCGTGGGTCTCCGTGACACCGCTTGTAGGTGCGCCCTGATCCACACGGGCACTTCGCATTGCGCGGCGTGCCTTCGTACATGAGGTGCGCCTCCGCGCCGGCAGTCGCTGCGGCCGGGCCGCCCGTCACGGGCGGCGCGAGGTTGCCCGCGTCGCCGTCGATGGTGGGCGCGGAGTACTGCAGACGCGTTGGGCGCCGTGCTTCCTGCAAGCCCGGAGCTACCAGGTGCGGCGTGCCGTGACCGGCGCCGTCAGCCCCCGCGACTTGCTGAGCCACGGTCTTGCGCGCAGGTGCCGGGGTCGCGGGCACCTCGTCGTCCGCCGTTGTCGGCTCTTCGACAGCAGTGACGTCGGCCGGCGGCTCCTCTGGCGCCGCGACCTGGACCTCGAGGTTGAACAGGAGCTGGACCGACTCCTCCTTGATGGCGTCCATCATCGTGGTGAACATCGTGAAACCCTCGCGCTGGTACTCGACCAGTGGATCGCGCTGGCCGTACGAGCGCAGCTGGATGCCTTCTTGCAGGTAGTCCATCTCGTAGAGGTGTTCGCGCCACTTGCGGTCGAGTACCGACAGCACGACCTTGCGCTCGAGTTCGCGCATGATCGGCTCGCCCTCGGGCAGCGTGCCGAGGCTCTCTTCGCGTGCGTCGTAGGCGGCCTGTGCGTCGGCGATCAGCTCCTCTTCGAGGAACTCCGCGCTGAGCCCTTCGCGGCCACCCCCACCAGCCGTTTCGATCTCCTCGATCGTGATGCCGACCGGGTAGAGGGTCTTCAGTGCCTTCCACAACGCTTCGAGATCCCACTCTTCGGCATAACCCTCGGCGGTCGCCGCCTCGACGTAGCCGCGGATAACGTCGTCGACCATGTTGCGCACTTGCTCGTGCAGGTCGTCGCCGTGCAGGACGCGGCGCCGCTCGGCGTAGATGACGGTGCGCTGCTTGTTCAGCACCTCGTCGTACTTGAGAACGTTCTTACGGATCTCGAAGTTCTGCTGCTCGACCTGCGTTTGAGCCGAACGAATCGCGCGGGTGACCATCTTCGACTCGATCGGGACCTCGTCGGGGATGTTCAGCGTGTCCATGATTTTCTCGACTGCAGCACCGTTGAACAGCCGCATCAGGTCGTCGCCGAGGGAGAGGTAGAAGCGCGACTCCCCCGGGTCACCTTGACGGCCGGAGCGACCGCGTAGCTGGTTGTCGATTCGACGCGAATCGTGCCGCTCGGTGCCCAACACGTAGAGCCCACCGACATCGACGACCTCGTTGTGCTCCGTCGCGACGGACGCCTTCCACTTGGCAACTGCTGCTGGCCACGCCGCCTCGTACTCCTCCGGCGTCTCGACCGGCGAGAGCCCTTGCTCGGAAAGTTCGAGCTGGGCGAGGAACTCCGGGTTGCCGCCGAGCATGATGTCGGTGCCTCGACCGGCCATGTTCGTCGCCACGGTCACTGCGCCCTTGCGGCCGGCCTGCGCGATGATCGCGGCTTCCTTCTCGTGGTACTTCGCGTTCAAGACCTCGTGCGGCACGCCTTTGCGCAGCAGCATGCCCGACAGCAGCTCCGACTTCTCGACACTGATGGTGCCGACCAGAACTGGCTGGCCCTTTTCGTGGCGCTCCGCGATGTCGTCGACCACCGAGTCGAACTTGGCCTTCTCGGACTTGAAGACGACGTCACGCTGGTCGATGCGAATCGCGTCGCGGTTCGTCGGGATCGGCACCACGCCGAGCTTGTAAATCTGGTCAAACTCGGCGGCCTCGGTGCTCGCCGTACCCGTCATGCCGCCGAGCTTTTCGTAGAGCCGGAAGTAGTTCTGCAGCGTGATCGTCGCCAGGGTCTGGTTCTCCTGCTTGATCTCGACGCCCTCTTTGGCCTCAATCGCCTGGTGCATGCCCTCGTTGTAGCGACGGCCGTACAGCATGCGCCCGGTGAACTCGTCGACGATCAGCACTTCGCCGTCGATGACGACGTAGTCCTTGTCACGCGCGAAGAGCTCCTTCGCCTTCAGCGCGTTGTTCAGGTAGCCGACCAACGGCGTGTGAGCGGCTTCGTAGAGGTTCTCGATGCCAAGCCAGTCTTCGACGCGCTGAACGCCCTGCTCGGTGATGGCGACGGTGCGCTTCTTCTCGTCGGCTTCGTAGTCGCCCTCGCCGTCCTCGCCGCGCTTCAGCCGAGCGACCAACGCAGCGAAGTCGGTGTACCACTTGAGGTTGAGCTCGACCGGACCACTGATGATCAGCGGCGTCCTAGCCTCGTCGATCAGGATCGAGTCGACCTCGTCGACGACGGCGAAGTTGTGCCCGCGCTGCACGAGTTCGTCGGCGCTCAGAGCCATGTTGTCGCGCAGGTAGTCGAAGCCGAACTCGTTGTTCGTGCCGTAGGTGATGTCGGCGGCGTAGGCGGTGCGCCGATCGGCCGATGGCATCTGCGAGAGGATCACCCCGACGTCGAGGCCGAGGAAGCGGTGCACGCGGCCCATCCACTCGGAGTCCCGGCGGGCCAAATAGTCGTTGGTGGTCACCACGTGGACCCCGTTGCCAGACAGCGCGTTCAGATAGACCGGCAGCGTCGAAACCAGGGTCTTGCCCTCGCCGGTACGCATCTCGGCGATGTTGCCCAGGTGCAAAGCGGCGCCGCCCATGATCTGGACGTCGAAGTGCCGCTGTCCAAGCGTGCGTCGGGCAGCTTCGCGGACCGTGGCGAACGCTTCCGGCAGCAGGTCGTCCAGGCTCTCGCCGCCCGCGTAACGCTCCTTGAACTCATCGGTCTGCGCCCGCAGCTCGGCGTCCGACAGGGCCTCGAACTCGGTCTCGACCGAGTTGACCTGATCGGAGACCGCCTTGAGCTGGCGAAGGATCTTCCCCTCGCCGGCACGCATGAGCTTGTCGAAGATTGCGGGCACGAAGATTGGCTCCTCGAAACGGTCCTAGACGATAGCCGGACGGCGGGGGCGTGCGGTCCGTCCTTCCGCCATCGTAGGCGAGGCTGACGCCTCAGCGCGCCTGCCGTCAGCACCGACACCTACGATCCGACCCATGCTCCGACCCTCCACGGCAGTGCCTCAAGTCGAATTGTCGGCCGACGAGGCCCGCCGGTTCGCGCTGGCTGCCCAGCACCTCGTCGGCTCCCCTGACCGCCGAGCCGGCGTCGCGGGCATGCTGGGGTCGTTGCGCGCGGTGCAGCTCGACACGATCTCGGTACTGGCGCGCTCGCACGAACTCGTCGCTTACGCCCGGCTCGGAGCGGTCGGGCGACCCAAGATCGAGACCGCGTATTGGGGCGGCGACGCCTTTGAGTACTGGGCACACGCCGCCTGTGTCATGCCGATCTCGCAGTGGCCATTGTTCGCATTTCGCCGACGCCGATTTCTCCACCGCGCGAAACATTGGGGGCAACACTCGACCGTCGTAGCGAAAGCCGTACTCAAACAGGTGGGCGCCGAAGGACCACTGACGGCCACCGACCTAGGCGGGGCGAAGAAGACCGCGCAGTGGTGGGGTTGGTCGGAGGTGAAGTCGGCTGCCGAATTCTTGCTCGCGAGCGGGCAACTCACCTGCACCCGCCGCGTTGGCTGGCGGCGCGTCTACGACCTGCCCGAACGAGCGATTCCGGCCGACGTGCTACACGACGATCTCGACGACGACCAGTGCCAGGTCGCGCTGATCCAACTGGCGGCGAGCTGTCTTGGCGTCGCGACGGGCTCCGACCTCTCCGACTACTTCCGGTTGAAGAAGCTCGACGTCGCCCGGCTCCTCCCGCAGACCGGGCTCGTACCTGTACGCGTGCGCGGATGGACAGCGCCGGCCTGGGCACCGGCGAGCACGCTGGAACACGGTTTGCCGAGAGGGCGGCACCGAACGACCCTGCTCTCGCCGTTCGACTCACTTGTATGGGACCGCGCGCGCACAGCGCGGATCTTCGGTCTCGACCATCGGCTTGAGGCCTACGTGCCGAAGCCGCTGCGCCAGCACGGCTACTTCTCGATGCCTGTGCTCGCCGGTGGCCAGCTGATCGCGCGGGTCGACCCGGCGCGGGTCAACGGCACGTTGATCGCGCGGCAGGTGACGGTGATCCCCGAGCACGCGACCGCGGCGAGACTGCCTGCCACCTCGGCGGCCATCCGCGACGCCCTGACGGAGGCTGCGTCGTGGGTGGGCTGCAGCGAGATTGCGATCGAGCGGGTCAGTCCCGAAGGCGCCGTCGATCCGCTGCGTCGCGCAGTCGCATGACCCACCGTGGCATGAACACCGTGGCATGATCCGTACGTGTCACATGCGGAGGTCGCTGCAGGTGTGACCTGCCTGGCTGCCACCGCCGTGGGCGTCGGCGCACTCGTTGTGTTGCATCTGCTACCGACCGGCCTGTCGCCCATGCGCAACGCGGTGAGCCAGTACGGGATCACTCGTTACCGGCTCGGCTACCGAGTGCAGACCATCGCTTTCGCGGTCGCCGGTGCCGCGGCAGCGATTGGCCTCGCGGAAGCCGCGCCAGGCCGCGCACGCGCAGTGATCGCGCTCGTCGTCGTCTTCGCGTTCGCCAGGCTCGTCATCAGCTGGTTCCCGATGGATGAACCCGGCGGCGAGCGCACCAATCACGGGACCATGCACGGGCTCATCGCCATCGTGACGTTCATCGCGATCGCGGCTGCTGCTGGGCGACTTGGAGCAGTCGCCAAACAAGTACCTGGCTGGGCGACGTTGGCCACGGTGAGCAGTGTGATCGCCTGGCTCATGGTGGCCTCGTTGATCGCCATGATGGTGGTGCGGCGCGGGGCGCGCGTGACGCACTCCACCCCGAACTATTTCGGCGCGGTCGAGCGCGTCTTCTATCTGGCCCTGGTGGCTTGGTTCGTCCTTGTTGCCGTCGGCCTCATATAGCGCTCTGATGACTCACGTGATCTCGAGCAACTTCTCGCGGACGGCGTAGACGACCGCTTCCATTCGCGAATGCAGCTGCAACTTCTCCAAGATGTTGCGCACGTGGTTCTTTACCGTGTTCTCGCTGATGAAGAGCTGCTTGGCAATGTCGCGGTTGTTCAGACCCTTCGCCACCAGCCGCAGCACTTCCATCTCGCGATCGGTGAGCTTGGGGGCCGGCACCTGCTGGCGGGAATCGCCCTTCTTGATCATCGAGGCGAACTCACTCAACAGCTTCGACGCCATTGACGGGCTGATCAACGACTGCCCGCCGTGCACGGCGCGGATCGCGGCAGCGACCTCGTCGATCGAGATCTCCTTGAGCAGGTAGCCCATGGCGCCGGCCTTGATCGCGTCGTAAAGGTCGGCTTCCTCATCGCTGATCGTGAGCATGATGATCTTTGCCGACGGGACGACGTCCTTGATCGCCGTGCAGGCCTCGATGCCGCTGCGCTTGGGCATCCGCACGTCCATCAAAACGATGTCGGGCAGCGTCTCCGCTGCTTTCGCCACCGCTTCCGCACCATCACTGGCTTCGCCGCACAACTCGATGTCGGGCTCCTGGGCGAGCACCATCTCAAGGCCGCGCCGAAACAGCGCGTGGTCATCGACCACCAGTACCCGGATCGGGTCACCAGCTGCGAGCTTGCTGGTCGTACCGGTGCTCGACGGCTCCATGCCGAGGGCCCGCCCGTCGCGCGGTGGCAACTCACCGCGACTGACCAGTGGACGGACCTCAGCCATGCCATCGTGCCCGTCGGTCACGGAGCCTCCCCGGTAGCCTGCGCACCTGCGATCTTGCAGGCCTCACGGGGCCAGCCCCCGCCTCACATGGTACGTACAGGAACGACGTGATCATCTGCGCGCCGTTCCGTCAGAACTCGTGTCGATGCGAATCACGCCGTAGTCGTACCCATGCCTTCGGTACACGACGCTCGGCAGGGCACTTTCTTCGTCGACGAAGAGGAAGAACGCGTGTCCCACGAGCTCCATCTCATAGAGCGCCTGATCCAGAGTCATCGGTGACGCCTTGTGCAGCTTTTCCCTGACCAGCATCGGACCTGCGGCGTCGGCAGTGTCGGGGTCGTCGGTGGTGGCGGCGAGGTCGGCCGCGGCGGCGACCCGCTGCGCGGCGTCCGATCCGTTTGCGCTGTGAGCGCGATCGCCCAGCTCCTTGGTGGCAGTGGCGACCGAGACCGGAGTCCGAGCGCCTCGATGGACGTGGCGGCGATCTGCCGCTTTGCGAAGTCTTGACTCAAGCTTTGCCCACGCCAGATCGAAGGCTTCCAGCATTTCGTGCGCGGAAGCCTCTGCGCGGATCACCGGACCAGGCGAGACGCAGGTCAGTTCGACGCGCTCGCAGATCTCTGACATCCGCGGATTGCGCTCCCGCGAGACCTCGACATCGACCCGCTGGGCCTTGGGCGCCAGCTTTTCCACCTTGGCGAGTTTTTCCTGGGCATGCGTCCGGAGCAGCGCCGGGACGTCGATATGCCGGCCGGTGACCACGATCTCCACCAACGGTCCTCCACAATGTCTTGGTCCGGTCCCCATCGATATGTCTTAGTCCGGTCCCCGCTGAGGTGCTTTTAGCCCGGTTTGGTGACCGTAGTCAGCTTCCTTCCCCATATTCGCAGTGTGACGCCCGCCCGGCCGACCTGGTCTTCGACCCCACATTCGCCTGCAGAGGTGCT
>DATCFU010000139.1:0-31128 GCA_036509315.1 Acidothermaceae bacterium | reverse complement strand
TTCGTCGGATTTACCGATGCCTCGCATGGCTTCGCGATCCTCAAAACTCAAGCAGGTGATGTCGACCAGCTCTGGCGCACGACAGACGGCGGCCAGACCTGGTCGGCGGTCACCTTCTAGCGAACGCGACCGCCCAAGCTTGCGACTTGGCAAACCCAGGACGCTCAAGAGAGCGTCCTCAGCTTGCCAACTTTCGGATGGGGACGGGGGTCGACGGTCACGTTCAGCAAGTGTCAGTAGCAAGGTCCAGAATCGATGTATGAGCCCGAAGAAGACGCCGAACGCCAGCCAACCGGCGTCCGACCTGCCTGAGGGCTTCTCCGCGGTCACCCGAGCCTGGTTCAGCTCGGCGTTCGCGACGCCGACGCCGGCTCAGGTGCAAGCGTGGGAGGCCATCGGGCGCGGCGAGAACACGCTGGTCGTGGCGCCAACCGGCTCAGGCAAGACGCTCGCGGCCTTCCTCTGGTCGCTCGACCGCATCACCGCATCGCAGATTCCAGCTGATCCATCTCGCCGCTGCCGGGTGCTCTACATCTCGCCGCTGAAGGCACTCGCGGTCGACGTCGAGCGCAACCTCCGCGCTCCCCTGGTCGGCATGCGCCACGCGGCCAGTCGCCTCGGGCTTCCTGAACCCAGCGTCGAGGTCGCGCTCCGTTCCGGCGACACCCCAGCGATCGAACGCCGGAGACTCACGACCAAGCCGCCCGACATCTTGATCACCACGCCCGAGTCACTGTTCTTGATCCTCACCTCGGCGGCCCGCGAATCCCTGCTCGGCATCGACACAGTGATCGTCGACGAGGTGCACGCGGTCGCCGGTACCAAACGCGGCGCGCATCTCGCGCTGTCCCTCGAACGCCTCGACGCGATGCTCGAGATGCCTGCACAACGCATCGGCTTGTCGGCGACGGTTCGACCGGTCGACGAAATTGCCCGATTCCTCAGCGGCCCGCGGCAAGCAACCGTCGTCCAGCCGCCGTCGGTGAAGACGTTCGACATCTCCGTCGTCGTCCCGGTCGAAGACATGGACTCCCCCGACGAGGCGACCGACGAAGAGCCGCGCAAGTCAATCTGGCCCCATGTCGAAGAACGCATCGCCGACCTCATCGACGCACACCGTTCAACGATCGTGTTCGCGAACTCGCGCGGTCTCGCCGAACGGCTCACCCATCGGCTGAACGACATCGGCTTCGAGCGTGGCCGCGAAACCGAGATTGCGCGGGCACACCACGGCTCGGTCAGCCGCGAGCAGCGCAGCATCACCGAAGAAATGTTGAAGTCCGGGCAGCTGCCCGCGGTTGTTGCAACTAGCACTCTTGAGCTGGGTATCGATATGGGCGCGGTCGACCTCGTCGTGCAGGTCGAGAGCCCACCGAGCGTGGCAAGTGGACTCCAGCGCATCGGTCGGGCCGGCCACCAAGTCGGTGCGATTTCACGTGGGGTCATCTTCCCGAAGTACCGCGGCGATCTTGTGCAGACCGCTGTCGTCGCGGAGCGCATGAAGGTCGGCGCGATCGAGTCGATTCGCATCCCGCGCAACCCGCTCGACGTACTCGCGCAACACCTCGTCTCCATGACAGCGATGCAAACGTGGGACGTCGACGAAGCGCTGACGCTTGTGCGACGTGCTGCGCCGTTCGCGGCGCTCCCCCAGTCAGCGTTCGATGCAGTGCTCGACATGCTGGCCGGCCGCTACCCGAGCGACGAGTTCGCCGAGCTGCGGCCGCGTTTGGTGTGGGACCGCGTTGCAGGCACCATCACTGGCCGACCCGGCGCGCAACGGCTGGCCGTCACCAGCGGCGGCACGATTCCTGACCGCGGCCTGTTCGGCGTCTTCCTTGCCGGCGACGGAGCCTCGCGACGGGTGGGCGAACTCGACGAGGAGATGGTCTACGAATCCCGTATCGGTGAGGTGTTCACCCTCGGCTCGTCGTCATGGCGCATCGTCGAAATCACCCACGACCAAGTGCTCGTCGTTCCCGCGCCGGGCGTTCCCGGCAAGCTGCCGTTCTGGCATGGCGACGCTCAGGGTCGGCCGCTCGAACTCGGGCGTGCGCTAGGTGCCTTCGTTCGCGAACTCTCGACCCTGCCAAGGCCCGTCGCCCACACCCGCCTCCTCGACGCGGGTCTCGACGACTGGGCGGCGTCGAATTTGCTTGCCTATCTGGCCGAACAGACCGAAGCGACCGGCCAGTTGCCCGACGACCACACCATCGTCGTCGAGCGCTTCCGCGACGAACTCGGCGATTGGCGGGTCGTCGTCCACTCACCATTCGGTGCGCAGGTGCACGCCCCATGGGCATTAGCGATCGGCGCGAGGTTGCGCGAACGGTACGGCGTCGACGTCCAGACGATGCACGCCGACGACGGCATCGTGCTGCGCATCCCCGAGACCGACGAGGCACCACCGGCCCAGCTCGCGCTACTCGCCTCTGACGAAGTCGATGACGCCGTCACTCGCGAAGTTGGCGGTTCTGCCTTGTTCGCAGCCCGTTTCCGCGAATGTGCCGCGCGTGCGTTGCTCCTACCGCGTCGACGTCCCGATCGTCGAACGCCGTTGTGGCAACAACGCCAGCGATCCGCACAGCTGTTAACCGTGGCCAGTGAATACGGCTCTTTCCCGATCGTGCTCGAGACCATGCGTGAATGCCTCCAGGACGTCTTCGACGTTCCCGGCCTCGTTGTGTTGATGCGCGACATCGAAGCGCGGCGGGTACGTCTTGTCGATGTCGAAACGCCAGCCGCATCGCCGTTCGCGCGGTCGTTGCTGTTCGGCTACATCGCGGCGTTCATTTATGAGGGCGATGCGCCGCTTGCCGAACGTCGCGCGCAAGCACTCGCGCTCGACAGTGTGTTGCTGGGTGAGTTGCTGGGCCAGGCGGAGCTGCGCGAGATGCTCGACGCTGACGCGATCGACGAAATCGAACGCGAACTACAACACCTCGCGCCCGACCGCTTGGCTCGCGATGTCGAAGGTGTCGCGGACCTGCTCCGGCTCATTGGCCCGCTCTCAACCGCAGAAGCAGTCGAGCGAGGGGCGACCCCACGCTGGCTTGCGGAGCTGGAAGAGACCCGTCGCGCGATCCGCATCAGGATCACCGCCGAGGAGCGATGGGCGGCGATCGAAGACGCTGGGCGCTTGCGCGACGCGCTCGGAAGCCCCTTGCCTGTAGGCATTCCTGACGTGTTCACTGAGTCAGTCAATGATCCCCTCGGCGATTTGGTGTCGCGGTACACCCGCGGCCACGGGCCATTTACGTCGGCCGACATCGCGCAGCGTTTCGGGCTCGGAATGGCGATCGTCACCGGCGTTCTTGAGCGGCTCACGGCGAGCGGCCGGATCAAGCGCGGCGAGTTTCGACCTGGTGGTTCGGGCGTCGAGTGGTGCGACGCCGGCGTTCTGCGATCGATTCGCCGCCGCTCGATGGCGAAGCTTCGCAAGGAAGTCGAGCCTGTCCCGACCACCACGTTCGGCCGCTTCCTGCCTGCCTGGCAGCATGCACGCAATCCGCTGCGTGGAGTCGATGGTGTGCTGCGTGCCGTCGAGCAACTCCAGGGCGCGGTCCTCCCGGCGTCCGCACTGGAACAACTTGTGCTGCCGTCGCGAGTTGCTGACTACACCCCGGCCATGCTCGACGAACTCACGGTCAGCGGCGACGTGGTGTGGGCCGGGCGCGGTTCCCTGCCCGGCAACGACGGCTGGATTGCCCTTTACCCCGCCGAGTCGGCGCCGCTGCTGATGCCGATTCGCGACCCCGGCGCGCCATCAAAGCCCCTGCACACCGAGTTGCTCGAGGTGCTGAGCGGTGGCGGCGCGATGTTCTTCCGCGAACTCTCCAATCGGGTCGGCTCGGCCGATGATCGCGAGCTGGCCAGCGCATTGTGGGAGCTCGTCTGGTCGGGTCTGGTGACCAACGACTCGCTCGCTCCGTTGCGAGTGCTGATGGGCACCAGCCGAGCCGTGCGTCACTCGCGACCGCCGTCCGCTCGGCGCGGTAGGCCGGTGATGCCCACTCGCGCAGGACCGCCGACCGTCGGTGGTCGGTGGAGTCTGCTGCCGATACCGGTGGCGGACGAGACGAGGCGCTCCCACGCGCTGGCCGAAACGCTGCTCGATCGCTACGGCGTACTAACACGGGGCGCGGTGCAGGCCGAGGGCGTGCCCGGCGGGTTCGCGGCGGTTTATCGGGTGCTGACCGCGTTCGAAGAAGCCGGGCGGTGCCGGCGGGGATATTTCGTCGAAGGGCTCGGAGCCGCGCAGTTCGCTTCACCTGGTGCGGTCGACCGGCTGCGCACCGGCACACCGTCGGACGCCGACGACAGCCCGCGCGCGATCGTGCTCGCAGCCACCGACCCGGCGAATCCTTACGGCGCCGCACTTCCTTGGCCCACGAGGCACGGCGAACGCGAAGGCCATCGGCCCGGTCGCAAGGCGGGCGCGCTCGTCGTCCTGGTCGACGGCGCCCTTGCCGTCTACGTCGAGCGCGGCGGCAAGACCTTGCTGTCGTTCGAGCCCGACGGCACTGAGGCGTCACCAGAACTCTTCATGCGCACGGCAGTTGAAGCGCTCGCACTGGCAGTCCACGACGGCTGGCTCGGCCGACTCGACGTTGAACGCGCCGACGGCGCATCGGTACTCGACTCACCACTTGGTGCCGCACTGGAGGCAGCGGGCTTTCGCGCCACTCCCCGCGGCCTGCGGCTTCGCTCGTGAGCAATCGCGCGAGTCGGTGACCGATGCCCGAGGGCAACACCGTGTGGCTCACGGCGCGCACGCTGCGCGCGACTCTTGCCGGCCACGTACTAACGCAAGCCGACCTTCGCCTCGCCGAATTCGCGACAACCGATCTCATCGGGCAGCGCGTGGTCGACGTTGTACCGCGCGGCAAGCATCTGCTGATCCGGCTCGAGCCCGCGGGCCTCACGTTGCACACACACCTGCGCATGGACGGCCGTTGGCGAACCCACTCGGCCGGCTATCGGGTGCACGATCCCGACGACCACGTGCGCGTCGTTCTAGCCAACGCAGGCGGGACGGCGGTGGGCTGGCGTGTTCACGACGTTGCGCTGGTGCCAACCTCTGCCGAAGACACCCTGGTCGGACACCTCGGACCCGACCTGCTCGGGCCCGACTGGGACGCCGACGAGGCGACTCGTCGACTGCGCCTCGACCCTGACCGCGCTATCGGCGAGGCACTGCTCGATCAGCGAAATCTGGCCGGTGCCGGCAACGTCTACAAGGCGGAAATCTGTTTCCTGCGTGGGATTTCACCCTGGACGCCTGTTAGCGGCGTCAAGGATCTTGCGGCTGTTGTCGATCTCGCGCATCGACTGCTGATTGCCAATCGCGAACGCTACGACCACGTCACCACCGGCGATACGCGCGCAGGCAAGCGGACGTGGGTCTACGACCGCGCAGGTCGACCGTGTCGACGCTGCGGCACCACGATCCAGGTCGACTCGCAAGGCGACGGAGCCTACGCGCGGGTCAGCTACTGGTGTCCGCGCTGTCAGCCGGATCCGGCGCAGGTGCCGGTTCTGCGGGCTCCGTTTGTGCGGGCGGCGACTGGGCAGCAGCGGCGCTCCTAAGTAATTCTGCCGCGCTCGTGCGGTCATCTGCCGTCGACGGCGCGAGCAGCTGACTTGCGAGGTAGCGCAGTACCACGTCGACCGCAGCTGGTGAGTCGGCGTAGCCGCTATCCGACAACGCACTGGCAATCGCTGTGCGGGCCGCGATCCACGCCGGACCAGCGCCCGGCGTCGCAAGCGCGGCCAACGCAGCCGGTTCATCAACAGCGATCTTCCGCACGGCCGCGTGCTCGCCGATCAACCGAGCAGCTTCAGCAATGGCTTCGTCGAGTCCGTCCGGGAGCTTCTCCCGCGCTGCTGCAGCGACCCTGTCGACCTCATGCGCGACCACGGCCAGATACACGTCGTCGCGAGTTCTGAAGTGGTTGTACAGCGTGGCCTTGGCGATTCCGGCGAGCATCGCGATGTCGCCCATCGTGGCCTTGCGACTGCCGTACTTCTCAACCGCCGCTAGCGCCCCACGTAAGGCGGCCTCGTGCCCTCGCCCCATGGCATTGCCCGCACGGCTACGCGTGCCGCGTGTACTCGGAGTTTCAGAACCGCCTCCCACCGACGACGCGTCAGTGGGTGCGGTGGGAGTAACCATCGCCAAAGTCTAAGCCTCGACCGCGGCTCTAGCCGGTGGCGAACTTAGGCGGCTGCGACGACCTGGTGGTTCGTGTGCGCCGTTGCGCCGTGGCTGACACCTGACATCGGGACGACGGCAGGGTCGCTACCGGCAGATTCGAGAACGTGGAGCTCGTCGCTGACTTCGCGCAAGACCGTCGAGAGCTGGACGCCAAGTGCGTCGCAGATCGACGACAGCAGTTCGGAGGAGGCTTCCTTCTGGCCGCGCTCGACCTCGGACAGGTAGCCAAGGGAAACGCGCGCGCCGGCGGATACATCACGCAGCGTGCGTTCCTGGGCAAGGCGCTGTTGGCGCAACGCGTCGCCGAGCAGTCTGCGCAGCAGAATCATCGTGCCCTCCTCGCCTTTCGCCCCGTGCAAGAAACCGTGAGAGTCACCGTACCTCGTGTCATCGGCATGCCGGACGCGCAACTCGACTGATCTTGAGTCCTGATCCGTTCCATGTGTAGTAACAGTGTAAGCACGCCGACTCTTCCAGGCCGAACCGGCACCGGCAAGCCTATGAGGCGTCAGCGCTGCGGCAGGCCAGACAGCTGCCGGCGCACCACATCGAGCGCAGTCAGGACACTGCCCTGCCGCACCCGGTCGCGCCCACCGGCCAACCGGAGTTCCTGCACCACACGAAGATCACTTGGGCCGACCAGCGCGATGTAGACGGTGCCCACCGGCTTGCCGTCCTGAACCGTTGGGCCCGCGACGCCCGTCGTCGCCAAACCGTAGGTCGCGTCGAACGCGCGCCGGACGCCGTCCGCCATGGCTACGGCTACGTCGGGATCGACGGGCCCGCGCTCGGCAAGCAGTGCAGCCGGGACGTCAACGACCGCTGTCTTCGATTCCGTCGCATAGAGCACCGCGCCGCCGCGGTAGGTCGCCGAAGCCCCGGGCGTCGAACTCAGTGCCGCGCCGAGCAACCCACCCGTCAGTGACTCTGCCGTCGCCACGGTCGCGTCCGCCATCAGCAACAGCTGATGAACGACGGACTCCAGCGTCTCGTCGTCGACGCCGTAGATCACGTCGCCCAGTGCTGCTCGGACCCGCGTCTCGACATCAGCGATCAACGCGCGTGCCGCCTGCTCCGTGGGCGCCTTCGCCGTCATCCGCACCAGCGTCTGTCCTTGCGACGCGAGATAGGCGATCGTCGGATTGGCCGCAACGGCGAGTCCGGCATCGATGTCGGCAAGGGCTTGCGACACCTGCGACTCCCACACACCGACCGTGTGCAGCCGCCGCGACAACACGATCGTGCCCGGCCCCGCACGCTCGGCGAGCTCGGCACGCATCCACGTAGTGAAGATCTCCCGCATCTCCTGCGGCACCCCAGGCAGCGCGTACACCGTCGTCTCGCGCACACCCATCGTCATACGCAACCCGGGAGCAGTGCCGGCCGGATTCGGCAACGCCGACGCCCCCTCGGGGCGATCAGTCATCCGCAGGTTGTTCTCGGGAAAATCGATCCGTCCTGACGCGACGTAGCGCGCCCGTAGCGCCGCCTCGAGTTGCGGATCACGAACGAGGCGGACGCCGGCCAGCTCGGC
Source organism: Acidothermaceae bacterium (assembly GCA_036509315.1). Taxonomy (GTDB): domain Bacteria; phylum Actinomycetota; class Actinomycetes; order Acidothermales; family Acidothermaceae; genus PALSA-607. The sequence goes on along the minus strand of DATCFU010000139.1, from coordinate 23,377 downwards.
CAGCGCCTCACGTGTCAGGTCGTCCTGCGTCGGTCCGAGACCACCCGTGAGCACCACGACGTCGGCCCGCTCGCATGCCCTACCGACGGCAGCACTGATGCGGCCGATGTTGTCACCGACGGCAGTGGTGAGGTCGACATCGATACCGATGTCGGCCAGCTCACGACCGAGCCATGCCGCGTTCCCGTTGACGATGTCGCCGAGCAGCAGTTCGGTGCCGATCGCGACGATTTCCGCCTTCACGCGCGCTACTGATGCGTGCCGGGCGTCGCGCGGCTGCCGAGCAGGTCGGCCGCGGCAGGGCTTGCGGCTCGGCCCGACGTGGCGCGACGCAATCGGATCGCGCGAGCGACGTAGTCAACGCCGGTCACCAACGTGATGATCACAGCGGCACCCATCAAGTAGGCGCGAAGAGAGGCCAACGGCCCGCTCAGCGGCAACAGATACAGGCCGATCGCAACCACTTGCAACAAAGTCTTGACCTTGCCGCCACGACTGGCAGCGAGCACACCTCGGCGGATGACCCAGAACCGCAGCAGCGTGATGCCGATCTCGCGCGCCAGGATCACGACCGTCACCCACCACGGCAAATCGCCGATGCTGGACAAGCTGATCAACGCAGCGCCGGTCAGTGCCTTGTCGGCGATCGGGTCGGCGATCTTGCCGAAGTCGGTCACGGTGCCTCGTCGGCGCGCCACTTCGCCATCGAAGCGATCGGTGAGTGAGGCGAGAACAAAGACCGCGGTCGCGGCGAGCCGCAAACCGTCGTGGTCACCGCTCGCACTGAGCAGCAACACGACGAAGATCGGAACCATCACCAGCCGCGCCACCGTGAGCGCGTTCGCCAAGTTCCGCACGCCCGCCTGCGGGATCGCGGTCGACGACGACTCGGTGATGTCAGCCATCAGGTCGCCAGACTGCCGGCGAGCGACGACACAAGCAACTCGGTATCGAGAGGAGCGGCGACCAGATCGGCTCCCACCGCATCCACCACTCTGGCTCGAACGACTGTTCCGGGCGCGACCACAACGCCTGGCAGAAGCGTCGTGCCGTCGACCTCAGGCGCTTGGTGATCGGCCCGCCCCTCGGCGTCCGGTCCTCGTGTCGTTGGTGCGTCGTCTTCGACGACGATCACGCGATCGACGAGGACGTCGACAACAGAGCCGATGCGTTCTTGGGCGCGCTCGCTGATGAGCTGTTCGACGATCCGTCCGAGCTGCGCCTCGCGATCTGCCACGACATCGGGATCGACCTTGTCGGGCAAGTCAGCCGCGGCGGTGCCGTCTTCGTCGGAGTAACCGAACACACCGATCACGTCGAGGCGCGCGGCCAGCAGGAAGTCTTCGAGTTCGGCGAACTCCGCGTCGGTCTCACCGGGGAATCCGACGATGACGTTGGATCGCACACCGGCATCTGGTGCGAGCGCGCGAATGCGACCGAGCAGGTCGAGGAACTGCTCCGGATCACCGAAGCGCCGCATCCGCCGCAACACCGTCGCACTCGCGTGCTGGAACGAGAGATCGAAGTACGGGACGACGCCGGGGGTCGACGTCAGTGTGTCGATCAACGACGGCCGCATCTCCGCCGGCTGCAGGTAGGTCAGCCGCACCCGCTCGATACCGTCGACCGCCGCCACTTGCGGCAGCAGCTGTTCGAGCAAGCGAACGTCGCCGAGATCCTTGCCGTACGACGTCGAGTTCTCACTGACAAGAACGATTTCGCGGACACCGTGGGCAGCGAGCCATCGCGCCTCGCCGAGAACCTCCGCCGGCGGCCGGGACACGAATGCGCCGCGAAACGACGGGATCGCGCAGAACGAACATCGCCGGTCACAGCCGGACGCGAGTTTGAGCGGCGCGACCGGGCCGTCGTCGAGCCGCTGCCGCAACACCCGAGGCCCACCCGCGTGACCAGGAATGCCGACATCGGCGACCATCGCGGGTCGGCTGACCGGGCTGACCGGCAGCAGTGTGCGGCGATCCTGTGGCAGATGCGGAACCAGCGGCCGGCCGGCTAGCACATCGTCGAGCCGGTCGCCGATCGTGGCGTAGTCGTCGAACGACAGGACGACGGCCTCGGGGAGAGCCTCGGCGAGCTCGCCGCCATAGCGCTGCGCGAGGCAGCCGACGGCGACCACCTTGCCGCTCGGTGTCGCATCGGCGGCCGCCAGCAATGCGTCGACGGAGTCCTTCTTGGCCGCCTCGACGAAGCCGCAGGTGTTCACGACGGTGACGTCAGCAAGCGCCGCGTCAGTGAGCTGCCAGCCCGCTTCCGCCATGCTGGCCGCGAGCTCTTCGGAGTCGACGTCGTTGCGTGCGCAACCGAGGGTCACCAAGTGGACTGATCGGCTCGCGGACACGCCCTGAGCGTACCCGTGTCGGTCGTTCTCGCCGTCCGGCAAAAGGGTCGGTTATCCCTGCGCCAGCAACGGGTTGCCGGGACCGAAGCTGACGGAGGTCACGCTGTTCTTGGTCGCCGGTGCGCCAAGATCAACACCGTTGACGGTGATGTCAGTCGCAGGCGCGTTGCCGAGCCGGAGCGTCACGCGCTGGGGGTCGTCGAAAGTCTGCTCCGCTCCTGGGGCCAGCACGCCCGTATAGAGCGACTGTCCGTCAGAAGCGGTCGCCGCCACCCAGCACTTCGCGGTGGTAATCCTCAACACCACGTGCACACCGGCTTCGGCCACTACGCTGCTCGGGGTCGGCTCGGCCGCGATGCTCGCAGGTGGGCTCGCGGGCGGACTTTTAACGACGACAGGTGACGGGCTCGGTGAGTGCGACGGCGGTGCGCTGCTGACGACCGCAGCCGCTGGGCCGGGAGGGGCCGCCACGGTTGGCGGCTTCTTGGAGTGGTTCAGCAATCCGATCGTCGCAAAAACGATGATCGCCACCAGTGTCGTGCCCATCGCTGCAAGACCCCAATGTGGCGACCGCTTCTGCGCGGTCTTCGTGATGGCGCGGCCGGTGACTTCGGTTTCGTGGAGCTGGCTGGTCGCTTGCCCGTCGTCCTTGGGGCCGATCGTCGCGTCGTACTCAGCCAGCAGCGGGGCCGGGTCGAGGCCGACTAACCCGGCGAGGGTTCTGATGTGTCCGCGGGCGTAGAAATCGCCGCCGCACAGTGAGAAATCGTCCGCCTCGATGGCCCTGATGACCGTGGCCCGCAGGCGCGTCTTGGCGCTCATGTCGTCGATCGTGAACCCGGCCTCGAGGCGTGCGCTAGAAAGCGCCTGGCCGATCGACACTTCGCGCTCCTAGGGATTGGGCGGGCCGGACAACCGCACCGCACGAGCATCCCCACCAGGCTCGAACAGCGCCGTGGCTGCGCGTTCACCGAGTCTATGACTTCTCGCCCGAGTCGACAAAGTCATGTATCGGCGATGTGGTAGCCACCCGTAGTTGTTACTCCCCGCGAAGAGTCGCGATTATGTCGTCCAGTTCGTCCGCTTTTACAAGGACATCGCGAGCCTTGGAGCCTTCACTTGGGCCGACGATGCCTCGGCTCTCCATGAGGTCCATCAGTCGGCCTGCCTTGGCGAAGCCCACCCGCAACTTTCGCTGCAACATCGACGTCGACCCGAACTGCGTGGTCACGACCAACTCGATCGCTTGGCACAACACGTCGAGGTCGTCGCCGATGTCGTCGTCGATCTCCCGCTTGGCGGACGCGGGAACCATGACGTCTTCGCGATACGTCGGCCGCAACTGCTGCTTGCAATGCGCCACCACCACTTCGATCTCCGTCTCGGAGACGAAGGCTCCCTGCAGGCGAATCGCCTTGCTCGCCCCCATCGGCAGGAACAACGCGTCCCCAAGACCGACCAGCTTTTCTGCACCTGCCTGGTCGAGGATCACTCGACTGTCAGCGAGGCTCGAGGTCGCGAACGACAAGCGTGACGGCACGTTTGCCTTGATGAGGCCCGTCACGACATCGACGCTCGGACGTTGCGTCGCAAGTACGAGGTGAATACCTGCGGCACGAGCGAGCTGAGTGATCCGCACGATCGAGTCTTCGACATCGCGGGGCGCGACCATCATCAGATCGGCGAGCTCGTCAACGATGACGAGCAAGTACGGGTAGGGCCGATACACCCGCTCGCTGCCGGGCGGCGGCACGAGCGTTCCGGTGTTGACCGCTCGATTGAAGTCATCGATGTGCCGATAGCCCGATGCGGCGAGGTCGTCGTAACGCATGTCCATCTCGCGCACGACCCACTGCAGCGCTTCGGCGGCCTTCTTTGGACTCGTGATGATCGGCGTCACGAGGTGTGGAATTCCTTCGTAGCTGGTCAATTCGACCCGCTTGGGGTCGACGAGAACCATGCGCACCTCGTCGGGTGTGGCTCGCGTCAGAATCGACGTAACAATGGTGTTGATGCACGTCGACTTGCCGGAACCGGTCGCACCTGCAACCAGAATGTGCGGCATCTTCGCCAGGTTCGCACAGATGAAACGGCCCTCGACGTCCTTGCCTAACGCCACCACCATCGGGTGGTGATCGCCCGTCGCGACCGGTGAGCGAAGCACATCACCGAGGCTCACGACGTCCCGATCGGCGTTGGGAATTTCGATGCCAACCGCCGACTTGCCGGGGATCGGCGAGAGGATCCGGACGTCGGCGCTTGCGACCGAGTACGCGATGTTCTTCGACAGCGCGGTGATGCGCTCGACCTTCACGGCAGGCCCGAGTTCGACCTCGTAACGCGTCACCGTCGGGCCGCGGGTAAATCCGGTCACGCTTGCGTCGATCTCGAACTGCTCGAGCACAGTCGTCAACGCCTCGACGACGAGATCGTTCGCCTTCGTCCGTGCGCGCGCGTGCGATCCCTCGCGCAGCATGGTCGGCGGCGGCAAGTGGTAAGTGATGTCGCCAGACAGCAGCAGCTGCTCGGCGCGCGCCGGCAAGCCTTCGGGTCTGGCCTTGCGTGCAGCGCTCGTGTCTGTCCCACCGATGTGGACGCCGTCGGCTTCCGTGGGTACTTCTGTGGTGGCCGCTGCGGCGGAGGCGCCGTCTGCGAGCAGGGGCGTGTCGAACGGGCGGTCCCCCACTGCCGATTCATCGCTGAATACCCCGACCCGGCGCCGGCGGCTGTTCCGGCGCAGCGCCGCTGGAGGTTCCGCGTTCAGATCGATCAGCAGGTCGCCCTCGGTCGCGGGCTTGCGGCGAAGGACGAAGTCGCGCAACTCCCCGAGACGTCGTGGAATCCCGTTGACCGGGGTCGCGGTCACCACGAGCACGCCGAACACGCCAAGCAAGCCGAGCAGCGGAACCGTCAACCACACGGTGAGACCGGATTCGAGCGGCGCGGCCACCATGAAACCGATGGTGCCGCCGGCGTGCCGGACGGCTGTCGCGCCCAGGCTCGGGTCGGGGCTGCCGTGGGCAACGTGCAGCAGGCCGAGGACGCCGAGGGTGACGGCACCCCAGCCGATCACGATGCGGCCACTGGCCGACGCACGATCGGGATGACGCAGCGTTCGCCACGCGAGGGCGGCGAGGAGGACGGGCACGACCACCGCGCCGGAACCGACGGCCCCGCGCACGACAGCGACGATCACGGTGCCGATGGGGCCAGGAAGACGCCACCAGACACCGCCGGCGACGACGAGCGCGGCGCCCAAGGCGGCCAGTCCAGCTCCGTCGCGGCGATGTGCAGGATCGAGGTCGCGTGCCTTGGCACCGATCGCTCGGGAGGTCGCACCGGTGAGGTGCGCGAAGATCATCCACGCGCCGCGCAAGAGGCGCCCGATCGCACGGAACAGGCCGCCGGTGAGCGCGGCGATGCGGCCGCGGCTGTGTTGCCGACGGGCGCGAGGCCTACGGCGCGGAGGCGCTGGACGCCGGGCCGGCGGGCGTCCGCCGGTGCGCGGGCGCGCACCCGGACTTGAGGGGGGCCGATTGGGGGCACGGGTCGCCATGATCGTCAGGCTACCGGGAACACCCCACCAGCCCCAGTAGTCACACCGCTGAGGCCTCCGTGTCGCGCTCAGACCTCGAGCACCACGGGCAGGATCATCGGCCGCCGGCGGTAGGCGTCGTTGACCCAGCGGCCGACGACCCGGCGTACTACCTGCTCGAGCTGGTGCGGGTCGCTCATGCCCTCGGCCGCCGACTTCTCCAGCGCCTCCTGGACCTTTGACCGGACGCCCTCGAGCGCCGCGTCGTCGATGCCCGATCCTCGGGCGTGGATCTCCGGACCACTGGCGAGCTTGCCGGTCGCCGAGTCGAGCACGACGACCACCGTCACGAAGCCCTCTTCGCCGAGGATCCGGCGGTCCTTCAGCGAGGTCTCGGTCACCTCGCCGACCGACAGGCCGTCGACGTAGACGTATCCGCACCTGACCGCGCCCGTGACCGACGCCCGACCGTCGACCAGGTCGACGACGTGACCGTCATCGGCAATCACGATGCGATCGGTGTCGACACCCGAAAGCCGGGCGATTGCGGCGTGTGCCTGAAGGTGTCGCCACTCACCGTGGATCGGCATGAAGTTGCTCGGCCGCGTCAGGTTCAGCACGTAAAGCAGTTCGCCTGCAGCAGCGTGCCCGGAAACGTGCACCAGCGCGTTGCTCTTGTGGATGACGGTGGCGCCCCACCTGGTCAGCCCGTTCACGACGCGAAAGACCGACGTCTCGTTGCCGGGGATGAGCGAACTCGCCAACACGACGGTGTCGCCGGGCTCGATCCGCACCGGGTGATCGCCGCCGGCCATGCGCGAGAGCGCCGACAGCGGCTCGCCCTGCGAGCCGGTCGAGATGAGGACGACCTGCTCGGGCGGGTAAGCATCGATTTCGCGAGCATCGACGATGAGGTCGGCCGGCACCCGCAGGTAGCCGAGGTCGCGCGCGACGCCCATGTTGCGAACCATCGAGCGGCCCACGAAGGCCACCTTGCGGCGGTTCTCGACTGCAACATCGAGAACCTGTTGAACACGGTGTACGTGGCTGGCGAAACACGCCACGATGACGCGCCGCTTGGCAGCTTCGAAGACCCGGCGCAATACGGGAGTGATCTCGCGCTCGGAGGTGACGAATCCTGGCACCTCGGCGTTGGTCGAGTCGGACATCAGCAAGTCGATGCCCTCGGCGCCCAGCCGCGCGAAGCCGCCGAGGTCGGTGAGCCGGCCGTCGAGTGGCAGCTGGTCCATCTTGAAGTCACCGGTGTGCAGCACGAGGCCGGCAGGTGTGCGAATCGCCACCGCTAGCGCGTCGGGGATCGAGTGGTTGACGGCGAGGAACTCGCAGTCAAAAGCGCCGAGTCGCTCGCGTTGGCCCTCCTTGACCGCAAGCACGTACGGCTTGATGCGGTGCTCGACCAACTTCGCTTCGATGAACGCGAGCGTGAGGTTCGAACCCACCAACGGAATGTCGGGTCGTTCGCGGAGCAGATAGGGAATCGCACCGATGTGGTCTTCGTGCGCGTGCGTAAGCACGATCGCTTCGATCTTGTCGAGCCGCGACCTGATGTAGTCGAAGTCAGGAAGGATTAAGTCGATGCCTGGCTGCTCGGGATCGGGAAAGAGCACGCCGCAGTCGACGATGAGCAGCCGGCCGCCGTACTCGAACACGGTCATGTTGCGACCGACCTCGCCGAGACCTCCGAGGGCGACAATCCGCAGACCGTTGTCGGCAAGTGGACCGGGCGCGGCCATGCCGGCGTTCGGATAGCTCACGCGGATGTCCGAGCGTCCGCGATGTCGCGGCGCAACTGTTCGATCTGTTCGTCGGTCGCGTCGACCAGTGGCGGGCGCACCGGGCCACCGGGTAGACCCGCCAGTCGCAGGGCTGCCTTCGTCAGGATCACGCCCTGCGTGCGGAAGAACCCGGTGAACACGGGAAGCAACTGGCGATGGGCCGCGAGCGCACCTGCGACGTCTCCTCGCAGATATGCGCCGATCATCGAGCCCGTCTCGGCACCGAAAAGATGGGTCGGGACGCCGACCACGCCGACCGCCCCGACGGACAGCAGCGGAAGGGTCATCTTGTCGTCACCGGAGTAGTAGGCCAGGTCGCTGCGACGCAGCACCCACGACGTGCCCTCGAGGTCGCCCTTGGCGTCCTTCACCGCAACGATCCTGTCGTGCTCGGCGAGCCGCACGAGCGTCTCGGTCTCGATCGGCGTTGCGGTGCGGCCCGGGATGTCGTAGAGCATGTTCGGCAGCGCAGTAGCATCGGCGACCTGGCGAAAGTGCGCCAGTAGGCCAGCCTGGGGTGGCTTCGAGTAGTACGGCGTGACCACGAGAAGTCCGTGCGCACCAGCCTTCTCCGCGCCGTGGGCGCGTTCGATGGTGTGCCGGGTGTCGTTGGTACCGACGCCGGCGACGACCTTGGCCCGGTCACCAACCGCTTCGAGGACCGCCCGCAACAACCGGTCCTGCTCCTCATCAGTGGTCGTCGGGGATTCACCGGTGGTGCCGTTGATGACGAGACCGTGGTTGCCATGGTCGACGAGATAGCTCGCCAACTGCTGGGCGCCGTCGAGGTCGAGACCGCCGTCGGCGGTGAACGGGGTCACCATCGCGGTAACCACGCGCCCAAAGGGCGGAGTCGTGCGTGGGATGGTCGGTGATGTCGTCGTAGCCGTATCCGAGTTGGCCATGGGTGCAACGGTACCGGTACGGCCCCCCGTGACGAATCCCGTTATGGGCTGACCCGCCCGTGGGCTTCAAACGCGGCGTGGGTCAGCGGCATGAGCGCCGCCCACTCGGCTTCCATCTTCTCGGCGACCATCTCGATCTCGCGTTGCGGGAAGCTCGGGAAACGGCTGTCTTCATGCTTCGTGCGAAGTGACAGCAGTGCCATCAGTGACCGCGCGTTGCACGTGACATACATCGATGAGAACGTTGCCACCGGCAGCACGCCGCGTGCGACTTCACGCGCGATACCGGCCGACAGCATTTCGAGGTAGGCGCCGTAGGCCTGCTCGCACGCCGCTTTCGTCGCCCGCTCCGCGATCGCATGTTGCTCTGCCGTGCCGGGCGTGAAGATGTAACGCCCCGGCTTGCCCTCCTGCACCAGAAGTCGGTCAGGCCCGGGCACGTAGAACACCGGCTCAAGCTGCCGGTACCGGCCGCTTTCTTCGTTGTAGCTGAACCCGATGCGATGCCGCATGAACTCGCGGAACACGAAGATCGGTGCGGACACGAAAAACGTCATCGAGTTGTGCTCGAACGGCGTCCCGTGGCGATCGCGCATCAAGTAGTTGAGCAGGCCCTGCGACCGCGACGGATCGGCGTTGACGTCGTCGAGCGAGGACTCGCCCTTCGTCGACACGCGTGCAGCGAACAGCACGTCCGCGTCGCTCGCCACGTGCTTGACAAGCTCGACCGTGACATCACTGCGAAACCGCGGCTGCAACGCGTCGGCTGCAGTCTCTGGGAGCACGACACCTGGTGTCTCGGACATGACCGACACCATAGTCAGCAGTCGACCGCTGGCTTGACCCGGACAGTCGTGACCCGTACGCCGGACGGGACGACGAGGGGCTGAGCTCGGCGCGCCGACTCGGCGTCCAGTCGCAACCGTGCAGGCCAGACCGGCAACCGCCGCGATGCCGGTCTGGCGGGCGCCGCTGCCGCCTGTGCCCGCAACCTGCTCCGTGCCGCTTCGGCCCTTAATTCCGCGATGTGCTCCTCGGCTATCCGCTGGCTCACGTACCCGTTCATCGCCTGCTCCTTCGCGGACTTCTCGAGCGCCGCTCGTGCGATCGCTCACCCTCAGTTCTATCCGTGGCCACTGACACTTCGGGCATCTGCAGAGATGCTGTGTCATCGGCAGAGATGCTGTGGCCTCTGCGAAGGTGGCGCGTGGCCTCTGCGAGGATGGCGCGGTGTCGACGTCCGGAGGCCCGCAGGCCGACGGGAGCGTGCGTCTCGCGACGACCGATGACGCGGCCACAATTGCCTCGATCCAGGCGGAGGCATTGCGGCAGAACTACTCAGCGCTGCTGCCCGAGGCGGCGATCGACGAGTTCGATCTCACTGCGGCGACCAATGGCTGGACCAGCGCCATCAGCAGTCCCCCGTCGCCGCGCCATCGGGTATTTGTAGCCGTCGACCTCGTCGGCGTGGTCGGCTTCGCCGCGTCCGCGCCAGCGGCGGATGAGGACCTCAATCCGGAGCGGGACGCCGAATTGCCGGCGTTCCACGTCGCTCCAGGACACACCCGTCTGGGGCACGGCAGCCGGCTGATGGCTGCAGTCGTCGATCACGCGCATGACGACGGCGTGAACCGGCTGGTTATGTGGGTCTTCGCGGCCGACGACCCGATGCGGATGTTCCTGCGTGACAACGGCTGGGAGCCCGACGGATCGACGCGCGACCTCGACGTCGGCGAGCTGCTACACCAGGTCCGGATGCACACTGGCATCAAGGATGGGCCCGACCTGATCGCCTAACCGGGGACCCTGCCTGCGGAAGTGGTCAGGGACGGGCCGCCGATGGTCTGGAGCGAAAACGCTTGGGTCACATCGACCATCCCCCCGCGATGACGGTCGCAAGCAGCACGGATTCGCCACGGTGCCGATCAAGTGGCGAGGATAGCCATCACAGCCGCGTCGTCGGTGAGTTCGCCGTCGCTGTGAGCCAGCGCGGCGTCGATGATGTGGTCGACGATGTGGTGGGCGTCGCCCATGTTGGTGGAGAGAAGGACGTGGAGTCGGGTGTCGCTGAACTGTTCGTTTGCCCGGCGCGCTTCGGTGACGCCGTCGGTGTACAGCAGCAGTAGTTCGCCCGGGGCAAGGAGCAGTCGGATGTCGGCCAGCCCAGGGTTCGGCAGGCACCCCAGCAGACGGCCCGGCGACTCGACGACCTCCACGGTTCCGTCGACGCGCCGCAACAGCGGAGCGGGATGTCCGCCGCGGGCGAGTTTGACGTCGACCCCATGTGCAGTACTGCGTGTCGTGAGGTAGACCGCGGACAGGAACCGTTCGGCTTCCCCGCGCGAGAGGACGGTGTCGTTGAGGCCGGTGAGCACGCGACGCGGGGAGGTCTGTAGGACCGCCAGCGTGCGCACCGTGTAGCGGGCTAGTGCGGCGAGGGTGGCCGCTCGGGCGCCGTGGCCGACGACGTCGCCCATCAGGACACCCCACCGCTTGGCAGGCAGCGGGAAGATGTCGTAGAAATCGCCCCCCACCAAAGTGCCGCCGCGGCCGGGCTCGAAACGGGCGGCGACGGTCAGACCCGGTACGAGCGGGAGTTCCGGCGGCAGCAGGCTTTCCTGCAAGGTGGCGGCCAGTTCGGCACTGGTTCGGACAAGGTCCCGGGCGGCTTGGCGGGCCTGGGCGTTGAAAAGGTAGGCGGCCGTGACGTCGGCGAGGATCTGCGCCCCGACCAGATCAGCTTCCGAAAGCTGTACGGGTTCCTTCGCGTATAGCTCCAGCGCGCCAAGCTGGCGGTCATCAAGGCGCAGCGGGAAGCTGTACACCGAGCCGAGGCCGGCTTGTGCTGCAGCCGGGGAAAAGCGGGCGAACGTGGTGTCGTGCGCTAAGTCGCGGATCGCCACGTGCAGCCCGGTTCGGTAGGCCTGGAGGCACGGCCCTTCTTGCAGTTGCATCTGCAGCGTTTCGATGCCGTGGATCACGTCGTCGGAGGCGGCGACAAAATGATGTTCGGTGTCGCTATCCATCAGCAGTACGCCGGCGCCGCTGATGGGAATGACTTCGACGACTCGGTCGACGAGATGGTCGAGGATCTTCTGAATCGAGAAATCACCGGTGAGCGTGCGCGCGAACTCCACCAAAACCGTGGTCAGGCGCTGCTCATCCACTAACCCCTCCACTCAACGCACGAGAAGTCCGTGCGCTACCTGGGTCCGGGGCTCGCATGGTGCCAGCGTCACTGTAGCCGAGCCGGACTGGGCAACGATGCGGTACTGGCGGTGCGGAAGGTGGTGTGTTCCCCGCACTCGTCTAAGACCTATTTAGGACCATATCAAGCTGATTTGTTGCGTGATGTACACTCTTGTGATAGAAGTTCGTCCGCCCTGACCCCCGCGGCCCTTGTTTGTCCACTCCTTGGGCGGTCGTCGTGGTTGAGGAAGAAAAGCTCTCGTCGGTGCTGACCGATTTCGCGCACACGATGGCGACCGACTTCCCCATTCAGGCCATCTTGGATCATCTCGTGGAGCGCATCGTCGAGGTGCTGCCGGTCACCGCGGCTGGTGTGACGTTGATCTCGGACGGCAACCCGCCTCACTACATTGCGGCATCGGATGAGTCTGCGCTGCGGTTCGAGAGGCTGCAGACCGAGGTCGGGCAGGGACCGTGCCTGGAGGCCTATCACTCGGGTACTGCGGTGGCGATCGCGGACTTGAGCACCGACGATCGCTTCCCTCAGTTCCGTCCGGTAGCCCTCGCTGCCGGCCTCGTGGCGGTTTTCGCGTTCCCGCTACGACACAGCGACGGGCGGCTCGGCGCCCTGGACCTGTATCGGGCAACGCCGGGACCGCTCGATGAGGACGACATGGCCGCGGCCCAGACCTTGGCCGACGTCGCCGCGGCATACCTGGTGAATGCGCAGAGCCGTGAAGATGCTCGCGCGACCTCCGACAGTTACCGGCACAGTGCCTCACATGACCCGCTCACAGGATTGCCCAACCGGGCGCTGCTGCTGCAGCGGATCCAGCATGCGGCGCTACGTGGCCGCCGTTCCCACACGCATGCTGCTGTGCTGTTCGTCGATCTCGACCGCTTCAAGCGCGTCAACGACACCTACGGCCATCAGGTCGGCGATGAGCTTCTAGTCGCGGTCGGGCGTCGCCTCTCCGCGCTGGTCCGGCCTGGTGACACGCTGGCTCGCTTTTCCGGCGACGAGTTCGTGTTCTTGTGCGAGGACATGGAAAGCGCCAGCGACGGCGAGCTACTTGCCGTACGGATCGACGGCGCGTTCGCCGAACCATTCGTGTTGACCGGCGTGGAGTTGGCAGTGACGGCGAGTGTGGGATTGGCGTTCGCGGGGGCCGGTGAGACGGTATCCGGCCTGCTCGTGAGAAACGCGGACATTGCGATGTATCAGGCCAAACGCAAAGGAGGCGCAGGCCATCAAATCATTGACTTGCGCGAGGCGTCGGAAACCGTTGCCCGCAACAGCCTCGAAGGCGATCTGCGCGTGGCTTTTGCTCGCCATGACCTCAGCGTTGCGTACCAACCGATCGTACGTGCTGCCGATGGGGCCATCACCGGCGTGGAGGCGCTGCTGCGCTGGGAGCACCCCAAACGCGGCACGGTTGGCGCACTCGCGATGGTCGAGGCCGCAGAGGAAAGTGGCCTTATCGTCAAGATCGGAGCGTGGGTGCTGGAGCAGGCGTGCCGCGACCGCCGGGGATGGGCAGCGACCTACCCGGACTCCCCCCTGGAGCTAGCGGTGAACGTATCCGCGCGCCAACTCATGAGCGACGAGTTCGCGTCCACAGTCTCCAGCGTGCTCTTACGGACAGGCATGCAACCGACCGCGTTGATCCTCGAAGTCACCGAGAACATCCTCATCAACGACAGCGACCGCGCAATGATCGCGCTCGCAGATCTGAAGAACCTCGGTGTCAAGCTCGCACTCGACGACTTCGGGACAGGATTCTCATCGCTGAGCTATCTCCAGCGGCTGCCGATCGACATCGTGAAAATCGACCGCAGCTTCATCGCGAACATGAACCCACCCTTCAGCGCGACCATCACCGCCGCCGTCACGAACCTCGCACACATACTCGGGCTCAGCGTGACAGCAGAAGGCGTCGAAACCGACGATCAACGTGACGCAGTGCGGTCCATCGGCTGCGAATGCGCCCAAGGCTACTTCTACGCCCACCCCATGCCGTCATCCGGAATCGTCGCTCAACTCGCCGCGCTTCAGCTGCCCAAACCTGCTTAGGAGAAGGTGAACGGACGTCGATCCGACGGCCTCGCAAATCGCAAACCGTGGGTGTCCTGCAGAGGCGGCGACCGCCCACTTTGCCGTAGCCAGGACGGGTAGCTGCCAAGGTTGGCCGACGCCACCGCAGGCAACGATTGAACCGGACTGCCTGCGGGCACAACCACTTCAACCTCCCCCTGAACCCGCGGGAGTGCCCCACAGCTAAGGGAGCACGCTCGTGATAGTTCTCGGTGTCGTTCTGCTGCTTATCGGCTTTGTCGCCGGGATCCCGATCCTGTGGACGATTGGCCTCGTGGTACTGGTTGTCGGGGTGGTGTTGTTTCTACTCGGTTCAGCGGGACGTGCCGTTGGCGGTCGCCGACACTACTGGTAGCCGTCATCGAAACAGAGGCCCGCGCGCGGCGCCAAGTGCGCTGAGCGGAACAAACAGATCTGCCGCTGAGACCATCGGCGTTGGGCTTGATCGCGTATGGGCGCAGGAACCGGGCGACCGTGGTCAGCGTCGAACGACCAGCACCTAAGAAGGTTGGGAAGTTCGACGTGATCCAACGGTTGTCTGGGCTGGTTGCCGCGGTCGTCGTCGCGGTGCTGGTCGCTGGTTGCGCAAGCAGTTCCCGGATCGCAGGCAGCCCGCCGAGCAGTCCCGCCGGGACGTCGGCGTTCTTTGTGCCGTCGCCGGCTGATCCGCTGCGTTTGGTGGGTTCGTGGTTGCTGGATGCGCCGGGGGTCGCGCCCGGCACGGTGTTGCGACTCGGCGATGACCTGTCGCTGTGGAGTAGCTGCGGGTATCTGGATGGATCGTGGGCGGCTGATCACGCCGGCCTGTTCGTCGGTGTACTCGACGGTGGCGACCCTGCGTGCATGACGGGCGTGTCCAGCCAAGGACCGACACCGGCGTGGCTGACGAAGGTCGTCGCATTCAGGATCGACGGCGCGGGGGCGGTGTTGTTGGACTCCTCGGGTGCGGCGGCGGCAACCTTGCATCCAGGCGGCCACCCGACGGCTGGGCCGAACCTGCTGCCGAGTTTGGCGGATCCGCCGACGGTCACCGACCAGCTGCTGGCGAGGTTGGCCCCAGCGGCCCCGCTGCCCGCAGGTTTGGTAGCGGCCCGGCCAAGCCAGCTCGTCGGATATTGGGTGTCCGCGGCAGATCCGAACCTGCGCGGCGACGCCGATCTTGCAGCCGATGGCTCGTGGCAGGGCACGGATGGTGCGAACGGTGCGGGTGGCCGTTGGTCGGCGGCACCGGACGGACAACTAGTGGTCGCCGCTGGTGCGTCGACGGCCATGGGCTGTGCGCCAGAGGCATGTGCGGCCGTCAACAGCTGGTTCGTGCAGGCATCCCGCGCCGCGTTTGACGGCTCGACGCTGGTGTTGTTCGACGCCAGCGGCAACGAAACCGGCCGAGCCGTGCGCGGTGTCAGGAGTACAGCTGGCCCCACCGGCTCCTATGCGTCGGCCCCGCCGGCGACCGACGCCGTGGTGTCGTCCAGCGCACCGCCATCGTCCTGACACGTCACGTACATGGCTCAAGCTGACGCACTCATGTGGCAGCGATGGTCCCGCCTAGAATGAAGAGATGGCTCTGCTGTATGACGCGACGCTGGTTCCGTCGAAGCTCGAACTGCTGACTGCATGGCTGCCGGCCCGAAGTTGGTTTACCGGCGGCGCAGCAATCCAGCGGGTAGGTGCCTACCGTTTCGACGATCCGGCAGGAGAAGTCGGCGTCGAAACATTCCTTGTTTCAGCCGACGGCGACACGGTGTTTCACGTGCCGTTGACCTACCGGAACGCGGCGCTGCCGGGCAAACACGATTTCCTCCTGGGCACGACTGAACATTCAGTCCTTGGTACGCGATGGGTCTACGACGGGTGCGCTGACCCCGTATGGGCTTCGACCGTTGCGACAGCAATACTCACCGGCGGCACACAGGCCGAGGAGTTCATTGACCGGGGCGACCGTCTCGAGCCGCGCTCTCCGTTAGCAACCGTCAGAGGCAGCGGCGCATCCGGCACGTCGGTTCCTGAGATCGTCGCCGTGGCCTGCTTCGACCAGGGCGCGACGACCGTAGTACGTGCAGGCGCCTTGGAGATGGTGGTCGCTCGCGTGGTGGGCGCAGCCGTCGAAGCTCCTCACACCCTGACCGGGAACTGGGCAGGCCACGAACCTGTCGTCCTGGCAGGCGCGCGGGTACCCGGCTAGACCCCGGGGACGATGCGCAGGTCGCGAACTGCGCCACCGTCGAGTGCAGCGAGGGCTTCCTGGTAAGCGGCGCTCTCATGCGCGGCCCGCGCCGCCTCGACGGAGGCGAATTCGATCAGCACAACACGGCTCATCTTGCCGTCTTCGTACACCAACTCAGGAAGCCCGCGCGCGATGAACGTACCGCCGGCCGCCTCGAGCGCAGGTTTGGACAACTTCGCGTACGCCGCGAACTTTTCCTGGTCGATGTCGTCGGAGTAGATGCTGATCCAATAAGCCGTCATGCGTTCATATTGCCCGACGTCAGCGGCAGCGTGCGGCCGAGGTCGGTCAGTACTCGCATCGCGACGTTGTGGCCGGCCGCGCCGACGACCGAACCGGCCGGGTGGCAGCCCGCTCCGCCGGCATAGAGCCCGGAAACTCCTGTGAAATAAGGCATTCTGTCGGCGAACGCGACCGCATTGTCGACGTGATGGATGTGCCCGCGGCTCATCCCGAAGTGCGCCTCGATGTCGGGTGGCGCCAGCGCGAAGGTGTCGGCAACCAGATCGGAGGTTCCCGGCGCGAACTGGTCGCAGATGCCGAGCAGCCTCTCGACGTAACCCGCTCGCTCGGCGTCCCAACTCGAGCCGGCAATCTCATACGGCACCCATTCGACAAAGAGCGCCGACGAGTGATGGCCCCCCGCATCCTGCAAGCTCGGGTCGATGGTGGTGTGGATGTACCACTCGATCGTCGGGAAGTCGGCGAGCTTGCCCGCCTTCACCCCGGCATAGGTGCTCTTCAAGGAGCCGAGCACGTCGTCCTGCGGCAGCAGATGGATCGTCGCTCCGTGCTGCCCCCGACGCTCGGGCAGGCAACTAAAAGTCGGCAGATCAGTAAGTGCGAGGTTGACCTTCATCGTGGTGCCGAAATGCTTCCAGCTGTCGAGCTTGTCGTTGACGCCCGCGGGCAAGTTCGAAGAGCCAACAAGCTGGCGCAATCGGAACGGGTCGGTGGCAACGACGACGTTCTCGCTAGCGATCGACTCGTCATCGTCAAGCACGACGCCCCGCACCACGCCGTCCGACATCTCGATGCTTGTGACGGCTCGACCAGTCACGATCGTCGCGCCAGCTTCCCGAGCAAGACGTGCAATCGTCGACGTAACGGTGCCCATGCCACCACGCACCACCATCCAGGTGCCGTCTGAGCCCGGCAGCCGGCACATGTTGTGCACGAGGAAATTGTGGCCGGAGCCAGGCGTGTCCCACGTCGCGTCGAGACCCGAAAGCCCGTCGGTGACGGCGTACATCGCCTTGACCAAGTCACTGGTGAAGCCGAAACGGTCGAGGTAATCGCCAACGCTCCCCCGGCACAAGTCGACGAACGTCGAGCGAAGCTCCGGACGGATATAGCGCTCGGCAGTCTCGTCGAGCGTCAATGGCTCAGTCAGCCACGCGGGTGCGAGGTCGGCGCGCAACAGATCGAGTTCGGCCTGCAGCGCTTCGTCGGCTTTCCAGTCGGCAGCGGAGAAGAAGTCTTCGTACTGTCGCCGCGTCGATTCGCGGTCGGAGCCGAACAGCAAATACCGATCGCCGGTTGTCGGCAAGAAATAGTGCGGATCGCGACGCAGAACAGGGAAGTCGACGCCGAGTTTGCACGGTAGCTCGGGCGGCATCAACCCGAGCAGGTACGCACCGGTCGACTGCGAAAGTCCCGGCACCCGCGCGAACGGCTGCTCGGTTTTCGCTGCACCACCAACCGTGTCAGCCGCCTCGACGACGACAACGGCGAGCCCATCACGCGCAAGGAAGGTTGCTGCCACAAGACCGTTGTGGCCGGCGCCGACGACAACGACGTCGGCCCGCGAGGGCAGGGCGTTCACGTCAGGCGAGGTGCGAATTGCCGGTCTGGTCTTCGAGGCGAGCCAGGCGCTCGACCAGCCAGGCCCAGCCGTTCTCGTTGCGCTGCTCGCGGCGCCAGCCCCAGAGCAATTCATGGACGGCGACGCTGTGCTCGACGTGCGCCAGTACCGCGACGCGAGAGCCAGGCGGAAGGAGCTCTGCCTTGAACGATTCGCTGGTCATGCCGGTCTCGTCATCGTGGTGTACGTCGGCGGCCTGTCCGCCAAGCCACGCAGGGGTGAACTCGGCCTCCGCGGCAAGGGCGCCCGTCACCTCGACTGCGAGCTCCCCCTCCTTTGGCGTCCCGCCGATCAGCACGAGCTCCCCGGTGTCATGAATCCACAGCAGCACGCTCGTGCCGTCGGGCGTCGCGAGGGCGGTTGCTACCTCGGCTGGCAGCTTCCACGATCCGTACGTGGTGACGAAACTCTCGACTCTGCGCAGGTCGGCGTCGTTGAATGCTTGGAGGTCGTAAATCGGCAGTACGACGGCGTCGAGCTGTAAGGACGCCACCGGATCCGGGTGCGCGCTCTCGCCGTCGACATGCTCGTAGTCTTCTGTCATCGCTTGCCCTCCAAGTCGAGCAGACTTTCCAGACCGACGGTCAGACCTGGACGCACAGCGACACCTCTTACCGCGAGCAGCACCCCCGGCATGAACGAGAACCGGTCGAGCGAATCGTGGCGAAGCGTCAACGTCTCACCGTGCCCACCGAACAGGACTTCCTGATGAGCAACAAGCCCTCCCAGCCGCACCGAATGAACGTGCACGCCGTCGACGTCAGCCCCACGAGCTCCATCAAGGCCGGACGTCGTGGGGTCGGGGATCGGCGTCACGCCGGCGTCGCGCCATGCAGCGGCGATGCGCTCCGCGGTCTGTCGCGACGTTCCGGATGGCGCATCAGCCTTGAACGGATGATGCAGTTCGACGACCTCGGCCGACTCGAAGTAGCGGGCGGCCTTCTCGGCGAACGCCATCATGAGCACTGCACCGATACCGAAGTTCGGTGCGATGACGACACCGACGTTCGGAGCCGCCTTCAGCCACGCCGCAACCGTCGCTAGGCGGTCGGCGTCGAAGCCCGTAGTGCCGACAACGACGTGCTTGCCCTGACCAACGCACGCCTCGATGTTGCCCATCACTGCACCAGGCGTCGTGAAGTCGACCACAACCTGCGCACCCGAGGCGGCAAGGTCGTCCACCGAGTAGCCGACGTCGAACGAGCCAACGAGCTCTAGGTCACTAGCAGCGCGGACGGCGTCGCAGACCGTCGCGCCCATCTTTCCGTCAGCGCCAAGAACTGCGACCGGGGTATTCATGCAACTCCGCCCCTACTGTCGCTCACGCGACGGCGTCCGCGAACGCATCATCATCGAACGGACCGATCACGGCAAGGGTCTGCTTTGCCGACAGCACGGTCGCCGCAACGTCGCGGACCTGCTCGAGCGTTACCGCATCGATACGCGCGAGCAACTCGTCGACCGTGAGCAACTCGCCATAGACGAGTTCGGCCTTCCCGAGCCGGCTCATGCGCGAGCCGGTGTCTTCAAGTCCGAGTACGAGCGCGCCCGCGAGCTGCCCTTTGCCGCGCGAAAGCTCCTCGGCGGTGATGCCGCCGCGGGCGACGAGATCAAGCTGGTTACGGCAGATGTCGAGCACTTCTGCTGCCTTCGCAGGCTGGCAACCGGCGTAGACGCCGAACATGCCGGTCTCGGCGTGATGTGCGGCGTAGCTGTACACGGAGTATGCGAGCCCGCGGTTCTCGCGGACCTCTTGGAACAAGCGCGAACTCATGCCGCCACCGAGCGCACCGTTGAGCACCCCGAGGGCGAAGCGCCGTTCGTCGACGCGTGACAGCGCGGGGACACCGAGAACCAGGTGTGCCTGTTCGGTCGGCCGCGGCACCACCGACACACCAGAACGCGACACCGGCGGCCGACCACCCACGCGCGGCGGCGACGGCCGGCGGTCAATCTGCGCGTCGTCGTTGAGCATCTCGCCGAATGCCTTCGCGACCAACCGCACGACCTTGGCGTGGTCGAGGTTGCCGGCGGCGGCGATCACCATGTTCTCGGGCCGGTACCTGCGCCGGTAGTAACCGTGAATGGCGTTGCGCTGTAGCGCGTTGATCGATTCGACGGTGCCGAGGATCGGGCGACCGAGCGGGGTGTCACCGAACAGGGCCTCGGCGAACGCATCGTGCACGACGTCCCCGGGGTCGTCCTCGTGCATCGCGATCTCTTCGAGGATGACGCCGCGTTCGGAGTCGACGTCCGATGAGCGCACGACCGACGACGTCATCATGTCGGAGATGACGTCGACGGCGAGCAACAGATCGTTGTCGAGGACACGTGCGTAGAAGCAGGTGTATTCCTTCGACGTGAACGCGTTCATCTCTCCACCGACCGCGTCGAGCGCCGCCGAGATCTCCAACGCGTCGCGGCGCTTGGTGCCCTTGAAAAGCACGTGCTCGAGGTAGTGCGAGCTCCCGGCGAGCGCGGGTGTCTCGTCGCGCGAGCCCACGCCGACCCACACACCGAACGAGACGGAACGCACGGTTGGCATTGCCTCGGTGATGACCCGAAGACCACCTGGCAGAACGGTGCGGCGGACCACCGCGCCGTCCAGGCCAGGAATGAGCGTCTTGGTACTACCGGGCTTCTGTTCGGTCAGCTGACGTGGACTCACTCGTGTGCGCCCACCGCAGCGTCGACCGAACCCTGACCAGCAGCACCGGCATCGCCTTCGACGACCGGCACGAGTGACAGCTTGCCTCTCGGGTCGATCTCCTTGATCTCGACCTGGATCTTGTCGCCGACCTTGACCACGTCGTCGACGTTCTCGACCCGCTTGCCGCCGGAGATCTTGCGGAGCTCGGAGATGTGCAGCAAACCGTCCTTGCCGGGCACGAGGGAGATGAACGCGCCGAACGCCGTGGTCTTCACCACGGTGCCGAGGTAGCGCTCACCGACCTCGGGCATCGTCGGGTTCGCGATCGCATTGATCTGCGCGCGAGCCGCTTCAGCCTTCGGTCCGTCAGTCGCGCCGATGTAGATCGTGCCGTCGTCTTCGATGGTGATCTCAGCGCCGGTTTCGTCCTGGATCTGGTTGATCATCTTGCCCTTGGGCCCGATGACCGCACCGATCTGGTCGACCGGGATCTTGATCGTGATGATCCGCGGCGCATACTTCGACATCTCAGCAGGACCGCTGATGGCCTTCGCCATCACGTCGAGGATGGTGAACCGAGCCTCGCGGGCCTGGGTCAAAGCGCCCGCAAGAACGGACGCCGGGATGCCGTCGAGCTTGGTGTCGAGCTGCAGCGCCGTCACGAACTCACGAGTACCGGCCACCTTGAAGTCCATGTCACCGTAGGCGTCCTCGGCACCGAGGATGTCGGTCAGGGTGACGTACTGCGTCTGACCGTCGACGGTGTCGGAGATGAGCCCCATCGCAATGCCGGCGACCGGCGCGCGCAATGGCACACCGGAGGCGAACAACGCCATGGTCGAAGCACAGACAGAACCCATCGACGTGGAGCCGTTGGAGCCCAGCGCCTCAGACACCTGCCGGATCGCGTAAGGGAAGTCTTCACGCGACGGCAACACGGGGACGAGGGCGCGCTCGGCGAGTGCGCCGTGCCCGATCTCGCGACGCTTCGGTGAACCGACGCGACCGGTCTCACCTGTCGAGTACGGCGGGAAGTTGTAGTTATGCATGTAGCGCTTGCGAGTCTCCGGAGCGAGCGTGTCGAGCTGCTGCTCCATCCGCAGCATGTTCAGCGTGGTGACGCCAAGGATCTGCGTCTCGCCGCGCTCGAACAGCGCCGACCCGTGCACCCGCGGCAGCACGTCGATCTCGGCCGACAGCGGCCGGATGTCCGTGAGCCCACGGCCGTCGATGCGCACCTTGTCGCGGATGACCCGCTCGCGTACGACCTTCTTGGTCAGCGACCGGAACGCGCCGCCGATCTCCTTCTCGCGGCCCTCGAACTGGCCGGCCACCTTCTCAGTCGCCAGCGCCTTGACGCGGTCGAGTTCGGCCTCGCGGTCGGCCTTGCTCACGATGGTCATGGCCTGTGCGAGCTCGGTGCTGACTGCCGCCGATACTGCCGCATAGACGTCGTCCTGGTACTCAAGGAACACCGGGAAGTCGGCGGTCGCCTTCGCCGCGCCGGCCGCAACCTTGAGCTGCGCCTCGCAGAGGATCTTGATGAACGCCTTCGAGGCCTCGAGGCCTTGGGCCACGACCTCCTCCGTGGGCGCGGTCGCGCCGTCGCGCACCAGGCCGAACGTGTTCGCGGTTGCCTCGGCTTCGACCATCATGATCGCGACGTCACCGTCAGGCAGGACCCGGCCGGCGACGACCATGTCGAAGGTCGCCCGCTCGAGCTCGGAGTGGTAAGGGAAGGCGACCCACTGGCCGTCGATGTGGGCGACCCGCACGGCGCCGATCGGACCGCTGAACGGCAGCCCGGCGAGCTGGGTCGACATCGATGCCGCGTTGATCGCGATGACGTCGTAGAGGTGGTCGGGGTCGAGCGCCATGACGGTGATGACGACCTGGACCTCGTTGCGTAGGCCCTTGACGAAGCTCGGGCGCAGCGGGCGGTCGGTAAGCCGACAGGTCAGGATTGCGTCCTCGCTGGGCCGGCCTTCACGACGGAAGAACGAGCCCGGGATGCGACCCACGGCGTACATCCGCTCCTCGACGTCGACCGTCAAGGGGAAGAAGTCGAACTGGTCTTTCGGTGCTTTGCTGGCGGTGGTAGCCGACAGCAACATGCTGTCGCCGAAGTAGGCAACAGCGGATCCGGCGGCCTGGCGAGCCAGCTTGCCGGTTTCAAAGCGAATCGTGCGGGTGCCGAACTTGCCGTTGTCGATAACAGCGTCAGCGGCGGTGATCTCGTGGTCAGCCACGAACCCTCCAAAGGGTTGTCGTGGAACCCGCCGAGCCCGGCATTCTTTGCCGGTCTTCGATCGAAGTTCCCGGGGCTGCACGCTCCGGCCACTTTCGCCGTGCGGCTCACGCCCGGAAACCACTACCGAGGACCGGCCAGGCGGCGCTCGTTCGGGCTCCCATATCGGTGAGAGCGTGCGCGCAGCTGGGGTTCCAGCTGGCGCGGTACTACGAAGAAGCGACCGGCCGGTGGAGGCCCGATCGCTTCATTCCCACTATCGACGCAGACCCAGACGCTCGATGAGCGTGCGGTAGCGGGTGATGTCCTTGGCAGCGAGGTACTTCAGCAGGCGACGACGACGGCCCACGAGCAGCAAGAGGCCGCGGCGGCTGTGGTGGTCGTGCTTGTGCACCTTGAGGTGTTCGGTCAGGTCGGCGATTCGCTTGGAAAGCATCGCCACCTGCGCCTCGGGAGATCCAGTGTCGCCCTCGCTGGTGCCGTATTCGGCCAGAATCGAGTTCTTTGTC
>DATCFU010000138.1:0-16372 GCA_036509315.1 Acidothermaceae bacterium | reverse complement strand
GCCAGGGTGAATATCCGTTGGGTGACGTCCGACGACTGCGCGACACCGGAGGGCGCCGCGAAGGCGTTGCTCGGCGTCGATGGGGTTGTGATCCCTGGTGGTTTCGGCGTGCGGGGGATTGAAGGCAAGCTCGGCGCGATTCAGTATGCGCGTGAGAATCTGCTGCCCACGCTGGGTTTGTGTCTTGGCTTGCAATGTCTCGTGATCGAGTCGGCGCGAAATGTCGCAGGTCTGCCTGGCGCGAACTCGGCCGAGTTCGACGCTGCAACCCCGCATCCTGTTATCGCGACGATGGCTGACCAGCGCGACGTCGTCGCCGGTGAGCGTGACATGGGCGGCACGATGCGGCTTGGGCTTTACCCCGCCGACCTGTTGGCCGGCTCGATCGTTCGGGAGATGTACGGCGAGGCGCGCGTAAACGAGCGCCACCGGCATCGGTACGAAGTAAATAACGAGTACCGTGGCCAGCTCGAAGAGGCCGGCCTCGTCATCTCGGGCACATCGCCCGACGGCCGACTCGTCGAGTTCGTCGAGCTGCCTCGCGAGGTACATCCGTACTTCGTTGCCACGCAGGCACATCCGGAGCTTCGGTCGCGGCCAGCTCGACCGCACCCGCTCTTTCGCGGCCTGGTCGCAGCTGCACTTGCCCGTGCGGCCGGCGAGTCACCGGTCGACTTGCGGGCAGAGCCCGTCGGCACCGCATGACCGACACCGCCGCTGCTGATTCGCCTGCTGCTGATCGACCCGGTGCTGATGCGCCTGCTACTGATTCACTGCTTGCGGACGCAGTCGCCGATCGTCATGTCGTGCAGTCGACGGAGCGTTTTCACGGCCGCGTATGGGATATCCGCACTGACCTTGTCGACCTCGGCGACGGCGAGCAGGTCGAGCGCGACTTGGTGGTCCACCCTGGCGCGGTCGCGATCATCGCGGTCGACGCTGACCAGCAGGTACTTCTGGTCCAGCAGTACCGCCATCCCGTTTCTGCGGTGCTCTGGGAGCCGCCGGCTGGGCTGCTCGACGTCGCGGGAGAACAACCACTTGCGGCCGCACAGCGTGAACTGTTCGAGGAGGCCGGCTACCGCGCGTCTCGCTGGTCGGTACTGCTTGATGTGTTCATGTCACCTGGCGGCTCGAGCGAATCGGTCCGGCTCTTCCTCGCCCAGGACCTCGCTCCCGTTGCTGAAGCCGAGCGGTTTCTTGGTGAGGCCGAAGAACGCACCATGGTCACCCGATGGGTGCCGCTCGAGCGCGCCCGCGCCGGACTGTTTTCGGGCGACCTCCACAGCCCGCTGTGCGTCATGGGCATCCTCGCGGTGACCAGGGTGCTCATTGACGGGGACGCCTCGACGCGGCCGGTGGAGTCATCGTGGTTTCGCGGCGGCGCACTCCCGAGTTGATCGCTGCCGCGTGAGCTGTGAGCCATAGACTCCTGCTGGCGACGGCGATCCCGCGCCACCGATCGGGCGTCAACGAAGCCGCTCGCCGGTCGACCCGGAAGGCAGCGAGCCGTGAAGATCGGCGTGCCGCGCGAAGTTAAGAATCACGAGTACCGCGTTGCAATTACCCCTGCAGGCGTGCACGAGTTGGTTCGAAACGGCCACCAGGTAGTCGTCGAGCAATCGGCGGGCGTCGGCTCTTCGATTCCCGACGACGACTTTGTTACCGCTGGCGCCGAGATTCTGGCGACCGCCGACGAAGTCTGGGGCAACGCTGACCTGATATTGAAGGTCAAGGAGCCTATCCAGCAGGAATACCACCGCATGCGCAAGAACCAGGTGCTGTTCACCTACCTGCATCTCGCGGCGTCCCGCGAATGCACCGACGCCCTACTTGAATCTGGCACGACCGCGATCGCCTACGAGACGGTGCAACTACCTGACCGTTCGCTGCCCCTGCTCGCGCCCATGTCGGAGGTTGCCGGTCGCATGGCACCGCAGGTCGGTGCACGTTGCCTCGAGCGCGAGGCAGGCGGCCGCGGGATTCTCATGGGCGGTGTTTCCGGTGTCTACGCAGCAAAAGTTGTGGTGTTGGGAGCCGGCGTGGCCGGCATGAATGCGGCTGCGATCTCCCTTGGCATGCAGGCCGAGGTTCTGGTGCTCGACAACAACATCGACCGGCTTCGGCAGGCCGACCGGATATATCAGGGGCACCTGCAGACGGTCGCCTCGAACTCATACGAGATCGAGAAGGCGTGCATTGACGCAGATCTGGTGATCGGTGCAGTGCTTGTCGTGGGTGCGAAGGCGCCGAAGCTGATTCGCGACGAGCTCGTGGCGCGGATGAAGCCGGGTGCGGTGCTGGTCGACATCGCGATCGATCAGGGCGGCTGTTTCGAATCCTCCCGGCCGACAACTCACGACGCGCCGACCTACAAGGTCTTCGACACGCTCTTCTACTGCGTCGCGAACATGCCGGGCGCCGTTCCGCACACGTCGACGTACGCACTGACTAACGTCACCCTGCCCTACGCCTTGGCGATCGCGAACCTCGGTTGGCGCGATGCCTGCAAGGCTGACTTGGCGCTGGGTCTTGGCGTGAACGTCCACGAGGGAGCCATCGTCAGCGCGCCAGTCGCTGAAGCGCACGGACTTGCGTACCGGAGCCTCGACGAGGTCCTAGCCTGAGGTCGTGACGTCTGGGCAGGAGCGCGAGGGAGATGTCGCGCGGCTCGTCCGCACCTACCTCGACCATCTTGCGGTCGAGCGGGGGTTGGCTAAGAACACGCTCAGCAGCTATCGCCGCGACCTGCGCCGTTATCTCGATTTCCTGGCCCAGCACGACCGTGACGACCTGAGCGAAGTCACCGAGGCTGACGTTGCGGCGTTCCTCGCCGTGCTTCGGCTCGGCGACTCCGAGCATCCTCCGCTTAGCGCCAGCTCGGCAGGTCGGACCATCGTCGCGGTCCGGGGGTTCCACCGCTTCGCCGTTCGCGAAGGCAAGGTCGACGTCGACACGGCCGGAGCGATCCGCCCTCCAACGCCGGCTCGTCGACTGCCGAAAGCCATCGCGGTCGAGGACGTCGAGCGGTTGCTCGAAGCGGCCGGCGCGGAGGGGACGCCGCGCGCGCAGCGAGACCGTGCGTTGCTCGAGGTGCTCTATGGCACGGGCGCGCGTATCTCTGAGGCGGTTGGCCTCGACATCGACGACGTCGATCTGGACGCCGGGATGGTGCGGCTGTTCGGGAAGGGTTCCAAAGACAGGATGGTTCCGCTTGGCAGCTACGCTAAAGCTGCACTTGAGCGTTATCTCGTCCTGGGTCGGCCGACTCTCGCTGTGGGAACGCCCTCGTCGAGGACAGCTCGAGATTCACGGGGCGCCGTCTTCGTCAACGCCAGAGGCGGCCGCTTGTCCCGGCAAAGCGCCTGGACCGTTTTGCGTACGGCGGCAACGCGCGCTGGGCTGACCGTAGGCATATCGCCGCACACATTGAGGCATTCATTCGCAACCCACCTCCTCGACGGCGGGGCAGATGTGCGGGTCGTCCAGGAATTGCTGGGCCACGCGTCGGTAACCACAACGCAGATCTACACGATGGTGACTGTCGAGAGGCTCCGTGAGGTGTACGCATCTGCACATCCTCGAGCCCGCGCATGACGATTGTCTGAGGCTGCTGATACTGCTGGGGCTGTCGGGCCGCGCGGGACGGAATCGTTTGTCCAGATGCTGGCTAACCCCTAGTCTTCTCGACTCGTCGGCACGACGATGTGTCTTTGGATCGGCTCATCGTCAGAGAGGTTCAGCGATATATGGATAAGTCGACAATCCCAGGGGACTCGGAGTCCACCGACGCCCTTCGGGCACGGCTGGACCCGCGGACTTCGACTGGGACGGCTGCCGACGATGAGGCAGCGCTCGAGCTGCCTCTCGAGGGAGCTCAGAGGGGCGCGAAGCCCGGACTCGACGCTGCTGGCCGGCCGATGCCGGTTTTCCCTGATCCGCCGGCGCTCGACCACCACGGTCCGGCCTGGGTGTTGGCCATGTGCAACCAGAAGGGCGGTGTCGGCAAGACCACGAGCACCATCAACCTTGGTGCCGCGCTCGCGGAGTGGGGACGCCGCGTATTGCTCGTCGATTTCGACCCGCAGGGCGCTTTGTCAGTTGGTCTTGGCGTCAACCCGCACGATCTGGACCGCACGATCTACAACGTGCTGATCGAGCGTGACGTGGCCGTCGACGACGTGCTGCTTAAGACGAACACGCCGGGCATGGACTTGCTGCCAAGCAACATTGATCTTTCTGCCGCTGAGATTCAGCTGGTCAACGAAGTGGCTCGTGAGCAGGTGCTGGCCCACGCGCTGGCTCCCGTGTTGCCCGACTACGACGTCGTGCTGATCGACTGCCAGCCCTCCCTGGGCCTGCTGACGCTGAACGCGTTGACGGCCGCGCACGGCGTGATCATCCCGCTCGAGTGCGAATTCTTCGCACTGCGAGGCGTCGCACTATTGATGCAGACTGTGGACAAGGTGAAACAACGGTTGAACCCTCAGCTTGAGGTTGAGGGCATTTTGGCAACAATGTTCGATCCACGCACGCTCCACAGCCGCGAGGTCCTGTCGCGCGTCGTGGAGGCTTTCTCTGACAAGGTCTTTCATACGGTGATCGCCCGCACGGTGCGATTCCCTGAGACAACGGTGGTCGGTGAGCCGATTACTACGTATGCCTCCAGTTCGGTCGGCGCCCGGGCCTACCGCGAACTTGCGAAAGAGGTGCTCGCCAGATGAACCGCCGCCCACGTCTGCCCGGAGCGGACGAACTCTTCCGCTCGACCGGCGGATCTCGCGCTATCGGCCGGTCGGCCTTGGCCGAGGTTGAGGAGCCTGAGTCCGACGGTGCGCCGTTTGGCGCACTTGGGCGGGCCAGGCGCCCGGCCGACGGTCGCCGGGCGGACGCCGACCTCTCCTCGATGGCGGTCGCGCCGGCCGACGACGACTGGGACGGCGATTCCAACCCGCCTCCTCCCCGCCCGGTTCGGATCGCGCGCCGCGCCGCCGAGGCGCGCCCAACCGGCCGTGAGCGCCATGACGAGAAGATCACCGTGTACTGCTCGCCGGAGGAGTTGCTCCAGATCGAGCACGCCCGGTTGACGTTGCGGGGGTCACACAGTCTGGCGGTTGATCGCGGCCGTATCGTGCGCGAGGCGATCGCCGTGGTGCTGGCTGACCTCGAGGCCAAGGGCGAGCAGAGCATCCTGGTCCGTCGGCTGCGCGGACGCTGATCGTCGGTGCTCTATGCCCTGCGGTACCCCTTCTCCTTCGGTGTCCTGATTGCGACGTTCGCCGTCGGCGTTACGGTCCGAGGGGTGGTCCAGCAGCTTGTGTCGGGGGAGCGCCGCCCAAAGTGGGTGCGGGCCAATACGAAGCGGCCGCGATCGACCTGGCTCAGGCCGTATTTCGACGTCTACGGGGCAATCGCTACGTTGCTCGGCGGGATTGGTTGGGGAGCGCCGGTCGACACCAGCGATCCTCGACATCGGTCGAAAGGACGCCGGGTTGCGCAACTCCTGCTCGGACCGATCGTCCTCGCCGCCCTCGGTACGGCATTGCTGCTGGCCTTCCGCTCCTGGACACATTTCAACGGGGTGAGCTCGAAGCAGTTTCCTGCGCTCGCGGACCAAATCAGCCTTTACGCCGTCGCGACCGGGCAGTCGTTCGCCGGCAGCGTCCCGGGCCACCTGCACAGCCACGTGCACTACGTGCTCCCGTTCGGACAGGTCGCGCTACTCCTTGCCGGGGTCGAACTGCTGGCGATGGGCGTGCTCGCGATCTTGCCGATCCCACCCCTGGACGGCGGCCGGTTGCTGTTCGCGCTCACGCCGCGGTCGGGCGGATGGCAGCGGGTCCGATTCCGGCTCGACGAGGAGAACTGGGGCCTGCTCATCCTGTTGTTCTGTTCGTTCCCCGTTATCTTTCGCCGGGTCCTTCTCATCTCGATCCTGGGCGCGATCGTCAACCCCTTGGTAAGACTGATCGCGTGAGCGTCGAAACGAACGAGGTAGCGCCGGTCGGCGCCGGCCCGAACGACCACCGATTCTCCTCCGAGCCGCGCACGGGCTTCGACGTCCACTTGGGCGTCTTCGACGGCCCGTTCGACCTGTTGCTCGGCCTGATCGCCAAGCACGAACTCGACATCACCGCAGTCTCGCTGTCGACGGTGACCGACGAGTTCATCGCGTTCATCAGGGCGATGGGTCCGGTCTGGGACCTTGACCGGGCGAGTGAGTTCCTGGTCATCGCAGCCACGTTGGTGGATCTGAAGGCCGCGCGACTGCTGCCGGCGGCTGAAGTGGAGGACGAGGACGACCTGGCGCTGCTCGAAGCGCGCGACCTGCTGTTCGCCCGCCTCCTGCAATACCGCGCCTATAAGGAAGTCTCAGCTATTTTCGCCACCATGTTTGCGGCAGAGAGCTGCCGTTACCCTCGGGCGGTCGGGCCCGAGCCTCGGTTCGCGGCGTTGCTTCCTGAGGTGCTCTTAGGCCTTGGTCCTCAGCAGTTCGCCGAGCTCGCGGGCCGTGCGATGACCCCACGACCACCTGCGGTTGTGTCTGTCGCCCACCTGCACAGCCCTACGGTGAGCGTGCGGGAGCAGGTGGCGATTCTTCGCGACCGACTGCGCCGTTCCGGGGCAGCAACGTTTCGGTCGCTCACGGCCGACTGCACCGCTACGGTCGAAGTTGTCGCGCGATTCTTAGCGCTGCTCGACCTCTTCCGCGACGGCTGCATCGCCTTCGAGCAGGTGACTGCGCTGGGGGATCTCTTGGTCCGCTGGACGCTGCAAGAAGATGGCGATGCGGTCGGCGCGGGCCCCGGCTCTGAGGACGAGAGTGACGCCGCGGCCGTGCCTATCGTGCTCGATCCGACGCCTTCGCCTGTGGACGACTAGTCTCGCCGGGTGCCAGAGATCGACCCAGCGATACGGAGGCAGGTGCGATGACGAGCCAGTTCGAGGGCGACGACGAGGTACCCGAGCGCAGCCACCTCGCCGGGCTACAGCTGCGCGGTGCGCTCGAAGCGGTCCTCTTGGTCGTCGACGAGCCGGCGGACCCGACCGTTCTCGCGCAGGTGCTGGCCATCCCAGAGCCGGTGATCGTCGCGATGTTGCAGGCGATTCGGGCGGAATATGACGACGCGGGGAGAGGCTTCGAGCTTCGAGAAATCGCCGGTGGGTGGCGCCTGTACACCCGTGCGGAGTTCGCTCAGTACGTGGAGCGGTTCGTCCTGGAGGGACAGCAGGCGCGGCTCACCCAGGCGGCGCTGGAGACGCTCGCAGTTGTTGCGTACCGACAGCCGGTAAGCCGGACACGGGTAAGCGCGGTCCGAGGCGTCAACGTCGACGGCGTGATCCGGACCCTGGTGAGCAGGGGTCTCGTGGAGGAGGCCGGTGCCGATCACGAGTCAGGCGCGATCCTTTACCGAACGTCGCCGTACTTCCTCGAGCGTCTAGGCCTCGGTGACCTAACAGAGCTACCGAATTTGGCTGACTTTCTGCCTGAGTCTACGACGATTGATGCGTTAGAAGACGAACTCTCGAGTGAAGGTTGAGATGACCAGCCCTAGTATCGGCCAATCGGAGATTCGCCTGCAGAAGGTCCTTGCGGCAGCTGGATTGGGCAGCCGGCGCGCGTGCGAGGAGATGATCGAGCAGGGCCGGGTCGAGGTCGACGGCCAGCTGGTTCTGGAGCAGGGCAGGCGGGTTGACCCCGAGAGCGCCGTCATCAAAGTCGATGGCATGCGTGTGACGACCCGTACGTCCGCGGTCTACCTCGCGCTGAATAAGCCGCGCGGAATGGTCAGCACGATGTCCGATCCTCAGGGACGTCCCTGTCTGGCCGATCTGGTGGGCAATCGCGAGCAGCGGCTCTTCCACGTGGGGCGTCTGGACGCCGACAGCGAGGGCCTGATCTTGCTCACCAACGACGGCGAGCTCGGTCACCGGCTGACGCACCCCTCTTTCGGCGTCCCGAAGACCTACCTGGCTGAGGTCACCGGTGCGGTCCAGCGCGACCTAGGCAAGACGTTGAAGGCTGGCGTTGAGCTCGAGGACGGTCTGGTGCAGGTCGATTCGTTCCGAGTCGTCGGTCGTTCTGGCGCCCGAGTCATGGTCGAAGTCGTCCTGCACGAGGGTCGAAATCACGTTGTCCGCCGGCTGCTTGCGGCAGTCGATCACCCCGTCCAGCGGCTCATCAGAACTGCTGTCGGACCGGTCCGGTTGGGGGATTTGCGCCCCGGCCGTAGCCGCCCGTTGAACAGTCACGAGATCGCCGAGCTGTTCGCCGCCGTCGATCTTTAGGTCAGCTTTTGGGCAAGCGGGTCGTGTAGTCGGTGTCGCGGCAAAGCGCGGTATCGGCAAGTCGATAAACGGCTTGGAACATGTATCGGCTGCTGTGAAGCTGCGAACTCGGGTTCCGCCGGGCGACCTGTCATCCCCTCGATACCGCGTTCGTGCAGGTCAGGGGTGTAAAAAGAATCGACTTATTGCTAAGTCACCCAAATATGGTGCGGTCCCAAAACCTGTGGAGTCGCCGAACACGCGGATTGCTTTGTCGATAGAGCGGTATCGCGACTGACCGACACACCGTTCTAGCGCTTTGAGGCGATGTCACTAGCTCGCTATGGTGACCTCCGGGTCGGCCAAGGCGTGAGGAGCAAACCGTGGCGGTTCGCGCTATTCGGGGCGCCATCCAGGTTGATGCCGACGAGCCGGAGTTGATCTATCAGGGGGTGCGCGAGATGTTGGCCGCCCTCCTCACTCGCAACCACCTCGGCCAGGAGGACGTCATCAGCATCTTCTTCACCGCCACCACCGACCTGACCTCGTGCTTCCCTGCCGCCGGCGCTCGTGAGATCGGCTTCACCGACGTCCCCTTGCTCTGCGCCAGTGAGATCGCCGTGCCCGGGGGGATGCCACGGACGCTGCGACTGCTGGCGCACGTCGAGACGCCGTTGCCGCGCGCGGAGGTCCGGCATGCCTTCCTAGGTGCTGCTGCCGCACTACGCGACGACCTCCAGCAATGAGCACCGAAAGTTCGGTGCAAGTCGGCAACGGCGACCCTGCCACAGATGGCATCCATCGGGTGCTGATCGTCGGGGCCGGTCTGATCGGCACGTCAATCGGTCTCGCCTTGCGGCAGCGGTTCATGGACGTCGCACTCGAGGACAGTGCGCCGGGGCGCCTCGCATTGGCGACCGAACTCGGCGCTGGTCGCCCATCGATCGCGGGGGAGCGTTTCGACGTCGCCGTCGTTGCGGTTCCGCCGGCCGTAGTCGCTGGTGAGCTTTTGCGCCTACAACGTCTCGATCTCGCTCGTACCTATACAGACGTAGCTTCTGCAAAGGCTGAACCTCAGCGCGAAGCTGAGGCAATTGGAGTGCATATGTCGACATATGTCGGCGGTCACCCTGTCGCCGGCCGCGAACGCTCAGGTCCCGCGGCCGCCCACGCAGATTTGTTCGTCGGCCGTCCCTGGGTCGTCACGAGAACTTTTGCGGCATCCGAGCAGGCGGTCGCCGACGTCGATGCCCTCGCTCGCGCCTGCGGCGCCGTCCCCGTAGCGATGACAGCCGACGACCACGACGCGGCCCTTGCCACGGTGTCGCACCTGCCGCATCTCGTGGCGTCTCTGCTTGCCGCGCAACTCGTCAGCTCCGATGAGGCGACTGTCGCCCTCGGAGGCACCGGACTCCATGACACGACGCGAGTAGCCGCGGGGGATCCGGACCTGTGGACCCAGATTCTGCTTGCGAACGCTGATCATCTGGCCGCTGCGCTGTCGGGCTTCGCGAGCGACGTGGCGCGCACGGTCGGGGACCTACAGCGCATCGCCAACGGCGACCAAGCTGCCGCTGCGGCGCTGACAGAGACTCTCCGTCGCGGTGCCGCCGGGCGCGCGAGGGTGCCGGTGAAACGCGGCCAGCCGGCCGCCGGGTTTGTCACAGTTCCGATCGTCGTGCGCGACGCGCCTGGCGAGTTGGCGTCGGTGCTGCGGACCCTCGGCGATGCCGGGATCAACCTCGAAGACGTGCGGGTCGAACACGAGCCTGGCCGTGCGCGCGGAGTTGTCGAACTCGATGTGCGCGAGGAAGCGGCATCCAAGTTGATTTCGGTTATGCAGGCAGCAGGCTGGGAGGTCTACTCGTAGCCCGGCGAGATCCCCGCCTGCCACCGTCGCAGGAGACGTCTCTCGCTGGTCGGGCCGGTGTCGCTGTGGCGGCTATCATGGCTGTTACGCCTCGTCTCGAGCCGGTCTCGAGTCGCACCACCGAATCTTTGTCGCTACGCGGTTGCGCAGGAGCGGCGCACGCGGTTACGGCAGCCGCGAACACTTTGGAGACAGACGATGTTCGCCGATGAGGCGCCAGGCCCACTATCTGGCTCGGCCAACGCCACGACGCTGGTGATCGCGATCGATGGACCGTCGGGCTCTGGGAAGTCGACGGTCGCCCGGCGAGTGGCTGCTGCGCTGCGACTTCGCTATCTCGACACCGGGGCCATCTACCGGGCGTTGACGTGGGCGGTCCTCGACAGGTCCGTCGATCCCGACAACATCGATGCTGTGTTGGCGGTTGCAGGCGTGGCGCAGATCCGAGTCTCGACCGACCCACTGGCGCAGGCAGTCTCGGTCAACGGGCGCGATGTGGCAGCAGCGATTAGAGGTCCCGAGGTGACGGGTGCCGTAAGTGCAGTCAGTGCGATCCCGCAAGTGCGTGAGCGTTTGGTTGCGCTGCAACGGGCGATCATTGGCGCTGGCGGCATCGTCGTCGAAGGGCGCGATATCGGAACAGTCGTGGCACCGGATTCCCCTGTGAAGATATTCCTCACGGCCTCGCCAGAAACGCGGGCGGCGCGTCGTTCCGCGGACGCGGACGTATCTATCGGTGACCGCGACGTCAGCACTGTCCAATCAGATCTCGCGAGGCGCGACACGCTTGACTCAACACGCGCTGCTTCGCCACTGGCGATGGCGCCGGACGCCGTGCAACTCGACTCAACGGCGATGGATGAGGACGCGGTAGTAGCTCGTGTCCTCGACCTGGTTGCGCAGCGTTCGCGCGAACTTGCGAGTTCTTCGCACTCGACTGGGCAAGGTGCGTGGACCGATGAAGCCTGAGAACGCCGACGGCAAGCAGTCCGTCAACAGTGGTTCATCCGATATCGAGATCGACAGTGAACTCTCCAACGGCGAGACGTGGGATAGCGAAGCGGACTGGGTCGGTCTCGATGATGCCGAGGACGACGAAGCCGAGGTTGAGATATCCGACGCGAGCATCGATGACTACCTAGCCCCCGCGGTGCCGGTTGTGGCGATCGTCGGCCGACCGAACGTTGGGAAATCGACGTTGGTCAACCGGATCCTCGGCCGCCGCGAAGCGGTCGTCGAAGATGTTCCCGGTGTGACGCGTGACCGGGTGATGTACGACGCAAACTGGCGCGGGCGCGCCTTCACGGTCGTGGACACCGGGGGATGGGAACCAGCCGCGCTCGGGCTTCAGGCACAGGTTTCGGCACAGGCTGAGATTGGTGCATTCGCTGCCCAGGTTGTCGTCATGGTCGTTGACGCGACCGTCGGCGCGACTGACACCGACGAAGCGGTTGCAAGGGTCCTGCGCAAGGCACGCAAGCCGGTTGTACTCGTTGCCAACAAGGTAGATACCGCCAAGAACGAGTCCGACGCGTCAAGCCTTTGGTCGTTGGGTCTGGGCGAGCCGTACGCCGTTAGCGCACTGCACGGACGTGGCAGCGGTGAGTTGCTCGACGCGATCTTCAAAGCCCTACCAGAGCCGCCGCCCGAAGACGGTGTTCGCGGTGGCGGTCCGCGTCGCGTCGCGCTGCTGGGCCGTCCGAACGTCGGCAAGTCCAGCCTGCTCAATAAGGTGTCGGGTGAAGATCGCGCCGTCGTCGACTCTGTCGCGGGCACGACGCGCGACCCGGTCGACTCGCTTGTGACGCTCGGCGGAGTTACGTGGCGTTTCATCGATACAGCAGGCATTCGGCGGCGCGTGCGCGAAGCAAGCGGTGCAGAGTACTACTCAAGTTTGCGGACGGCGACAGCGTTACGTGAAGCGGAAGTTGCCGTCGTCCTGCTTGATTCGAGTGAACCACTCGCAGAACAGGACCTGCGCATCATCGAGATGGTGGTCGAAGCAGGGCGCGCGCTGGTTCTCGCGTTCAACAAGTGGGACCTCGTCGACGAGGATCGGCACGACCTGCTCGAGAAAGAGATCGACCGCCAACTTCACCATGTGGCGTGGGCGCCGCGAGTGAACTTGTCCGCGAAGACTGGCCGCGCGATCGACAAACTCACCCCGGCAATCGAACTCGCGCTCGACGGATGGTCGCAGCGTGTCGCGACGAGCAAGCTCAATGCGTGGCTCAGTGCGTTGATCGCCGCGACGCCGCCGCCCGTCCGTGGTGGTCGACAGCCGAAGGTCTTGTTCGCGACGCAAGCGGGAACCCAGCCACCGCGCTTCGTGCTGTTCTCCTCCGGCTTTCTCGAGGCCACGTATCGCCGCTTCATCGAACGGAGATTGCGCGAGGACTTCGGATTTCCTGGCACACCGGTCGAGGTAGCGGTGCGTGTCAAGGAGTCCCGCAAGGGCGGACCGCGCGGCGTGCGCAATCGCGCCGGTCGCACCTCGTAACTAGGGATCCCCAGCGCAGCCGAGCAGTCGGGCGCTGCGGGTGCGATATCGTCGGGCCTGCTCGGGAGACCGAGCGCCGGGATGTGGCGCAGCTTGGTAGCGCACTTGACTGGGGGTCAAGGGGTCGCAGGTTCAAATCCTGTCATCCCGACGGAGAAACCGCAGGTCAGAGGCCGTTTGCCGATCAGGTGAACGGCCTCTGTTGCTGCCAATGTCACGCTAGTGTCACGCAAAGTTCTGCGGACTTGCGCGGCGTGCCAGCTCGGCGATCGCCTGCGGGATCCCCGCCTGAGCGGCATGCCAGCATTCGGCGTCGTCTTTGGTCGACCAGTCCTCATCGGCGGGGTCGACAAAGTCGCCGGCTTCTAGCGGTTGGGTGGTGTCCATCCGTACCTCTTTGCGTAAGGCGTCGGCGGCGGGCCGCTCGGGTGCTACAGGTTGCCGAGGAGTGAGTCTGTGAACGTCGCCGCGGATTCAGCGGTGTCGTCCTCGGTGCTGTGGGTGTAGATCGACAGCGTGATCTTGACGTCCGCGTGGCCGAGCATCTTCGACAGCCGCTCGACCGGCATCCCTGACGCTTGCGCCAAGGTCGCGCACGTGTGCCGCAGGTCGTGCAGACGAATCCGCCGTATGCCGCCCGTGATACAGAGGCGCTCGAATCGTTGGCTGATCGACGGTGGCGCGAATGGCTCGCCGTTCTCCCGCACGAACACGAACCCCGAGTCGGTCCAGCCCTCACCCCATGCGAGGCGCTCTTCGAGTTGCTTGGCGCGGTGCTGCTTCAACGCGGCGACGAGGGTGTCGTCGAGCGGGATGGTCCGGTAGCCCTTGGCGGTCTTAGGTAGTGACTCGATCACCTTCGTACCGCCGACCACGACGCGCGTCGTGACGATCCGCACCTTGCGCGCTTCAAGGTCGACGGCGTCCCAGCGCAAGCCGGCGACCTCACCACGACGCAGCCCGCGCAGCAGGCATAGCAGCCACGCAGCCCGCAACCGATCAGCCTTGGCGAGCTCGAGGAACTCGCGCGCCTCCTCGACGGTCCACGACGTCATCTCGCGTGCTCGACCGCCGGGGGTCGATGCCTTCATGGCTGCGTTGCGCGCGACCATCCCTTGGTCTACGGCGTACTCGATAGCGGTCTTGAGGACACGCAGCGACGCCTGCGCCGACCTAGCGCCCAACGGACGTCCGCCACGGCCACCGTGCGCCTGCAGGGCTGTCAGCCACTCGTCGACATGCTTGGGAGTCAGCGAGAGCAGAGCCACGCCGCCGATGTGGGGGAGGATCCACGCGTTCGCGATCGTCTCGTACCCCGACACGGTTGTGGGCCGGCGCCGCTCTGCCGAGCTGCCGCGCTTTGCTCCCGACCTCGCGACCGGCAGCCAGTGATCCTCGAACAGTTGCCGAAGGGTGATCTTCCGATCGACCGTGTGCGACTTGCCCGCCGCGACCTCGGCGAGCTGCGTGTTCAGGAAGCCTTGCGCGGCTCGGATGCCTGTGAATCCGCTCTGGCTGTGCTGCTTGAGCTTGCCGGTCTTGGGGTCGGTTTCCCACCAGTACGCGGTGAACTTGCCACCCGGTCGACGTTGCCTGATCGTGCCCTTCATCGGGAGCCTCTCTTCGTAGGGACGTCGGTCTTGGCGATGCCGGCGCGGCCGCGCACTGCCGGGCCGAGCGCTCCTTGGCGTCGTGCTTCGACGAGGATGCGGCCGGCGCTTGATCGCTCGTATCCGGTGGCGCGCGCGGCATCGGCTGTAGGGCTGCGGCTGCCCTGGCGTAATGCGGCCAGGTACGCGTCGATCACGTTTTGCTTTGTCCGAGCCGTTTTGACAGCGGCGGGCGTCACCGGCTCCCTCAGCTGATCCTCTTCGCTCATGTCGGTCCACCAACCCAGGCACGCCGTTGCGACCGACCACAGCGGGACCTCGCGCAACCCGGCAGCGGTAATAGGTGGTCCGTCCGCGAGCTGCTCTAGTGACATGTGCGTGACCTCGATCTCGGTTCCCATTCGGATGGTCAGCCGGACGCGATACGGC
This sequence comes from Acidothermaceae bacterium, assembly GCA_036509315.1. Taxonomy (GTDB): domain Bacteria; phylum Actinomycetota; class Actinomycetes; order Acidothermales; family Acidothermaceae; genus PALSA-607. The sequence goes on along the minus strand of DATCFU010000138.1, from coordinate 1,695 downwards.
GTCACCTCGGGGTCCTCGAATGTCGCCGTCAAAGTGTCGGGGTGGCCACGACGCCGAGTGCGGCTGACCCGAAACGGACCCTCGGCGTACTCGAGGTCCGGTCCCTTGGGCGGCATACTCGGAACGGTACGGCTCCGGTACACATCTGTCAACACTGTAGCGGCTAGCCGTCATAGGTGTATCAACGCGGAACGCCAAAAGTCGATACACCACAGGGGCGGTTGCGACTTGGTACAGCGCCGTCATAGGCGTAACGTCCGCCGACATGGACACTCCAGACACCGAGACATTGGCCTGGGTGAGGCAGCAAGTCGTCACCGGAATGGCCAAGAAGATCCGCGAAGCGAGCCGACTCTCGCAAGGTGACATCGCTCGACACGTCCACGTTGCATCCGCGACGGTGTCACGGTGGGAATCGAACGAGCGACTCCCAAGCGGTGAGGCTGCGCTCCGGTACGGCGCACTGCTTCGCAAGCTGCGCCGTCAGAGCATGGTCGGTGCAGCATGACCATGCTCCAATCGGCACCGGCACCACGCCAAGGCCTCACTGACGCTCAGGTTCGCGAGCTCCCCGCCGTGCTCACGGTGACCGAGGTCGCCGTGTGGCTGCGCAGCTCGCCCGACACGGTCTACGGCTTAGCGGCCTCAGGTGCGCTGCCGTCGCTGCGTCTTGGCCGGTCGCTGAGGTTCAGCAAGGCAGCCGTGCTCGCATTCATCGACGGCTCGCCGGGTGATGCCGCGTGAATACGAAAGCCGCCCGAAGGCGGCTCCCGTGAACCCAGCGACGAGTTCTGCGCCCACTGTAGCGCGGCGGCAGACGAAATCCCTGCCAGCGCAGCGAATTCGCGCCACGGTCGGACGGGCGACGTGAATGGGCGCGAGTCGCGGCGACGGCACCAAGGTGACCGCCAACGCGTCGAGGCCCTGCTCAAGGACGTCTCCCGCACCCCCGCCGAATTCGTCGAGGCCGTTGGCGCCCACGAGGTCTGGAGACGCGGCAACGTCGCGTTCGTCGTTCCGCGGCTCGACGACGACCTGCCGGCCCGGTTGAAATCCGCGGTCTCGCGACGTCGGCGCGCAACCCTCGACGGCATATGCGACTGCGGTGGCCGACGACACGTCGTCAGCGCCACGCATGTCGAGTTTGCCCACGACCCGGCATGCGACGCGACAGATGACAATCTCGTCGCGATCAGCAACGAGGTCGGCGTGCCATTCCGCAGGTGGATCGCGTGACGCTGCCCATGACGCCCGAGGCGGTTGGTCTGATCCGCGCCGCGACCGATGCGGCACTCGGGCCAATTCCCGCGTACGGCAGCGATGAGTGGTCGGCGCTGCCTCCCCAGGACCCGCGACGGGCCGCCGCATTCGCGATCGCAGCCGAGGCGTGGCGGGACTACTTCTCCGACGAACGCATCGCCGAGCGACTCGAGGCCGAGATTGGCGCTCGCCGGCGAGGATGGCTACGAGACATGGTCGACGTGTACCGGGCCGCGCAGGAGTCGATCCTCGACACCAGCGCCGACGTAGGCGAGGCCGCGGACTGGCGCGAGGTCGCAAACGAGCTCGACGCCGCACGGCGCACACGAGCCCGCCGTGCGCAGCTGAATGACTCAGCCCCGCGTGCCGGCGACTTCCCCGGTCGTGCTCCCTCGAGCCGCGTGACAACCGCGACACCGTCACCCGACCCGTATA
>DATCFU010000137.1:0-3819 GCA_036509315.1 Acidothermaceae bacterium | reverse complement strand
ATCGGGCAACGCCGACGCGTTGGTGTGGTCCGTGATGGCCTTGCTCAGCCTCGTGTTCGTGCTGGTGCCGTTCATCCCCGGCATTCGCTCGATCCCGAAACTGATCCCGATCCACCGGCTAATCTGGCGAAACTACTACCGGGACGTCGAGGGCCGGAGCGCGTAGGGCCGCGCCTGAGATTCCCAGCAACTGGCGTGCCTGCCGGGCCATCTCGAGGTCCTCGCGAGCCGCGATCACAAACGTCCGCGCCGCGGCCTGAGCCGCTGAGATGTCGGCGTCACCGGTCGGAGCGGCGTTGGCCTTGATGTCGACGGTGAGGCCCAGGAATCCCAGTCCCTCAATCGTCCGGCGTCGGATGTCGGACGAGTTCTCACCGACCCCGCCGGTGAAAACGCAGACATCAAGGCCGCCTAGCGACGCGGCCATGGAGCCGATGGCCTTACGAAGCCGATGCAAGTAGACCTCGACGCCCAGTTGGGCGTCGTCGTCATCGCGCGCGAGCAATTCACGCATGTCGCCGGTGCCTGCGAGACCCTTCAGACCTGAGTGGTGGTCGAGAACATCCGCGAGGTTGGGCTCCCGCTGCGCCAGCCACATCAGCAATCCTGGGTCGACATCGCCGGAGCGGGTTGCCATGACGAGGCCTTCGAGCGGAGTGAACCCCATAGTGGTGTCGATGGAGACGCCGTCGCGCACGGCGCACAGCGAAGCGCCTGCGCCTAAGTGACAAGTGATGATCCGCCGCGCGCCTGGTACCAAAGCAACAGTCCGACGACTTGCCCACGCATGCGACAAACCATGAAACCCGTAGCGCCTCAGGCCGTACTTGGCAATCCATTCGCGGGGCAGAGCGTAGGTCGCTGCGGCGGCACCGATGTTCGCGTGAAACGCGGTGTCGAAGCAGGCGACCCGCACTGCACGCGGAAGCATCGCCCGTACATCGTCTAGTGCGGCGAGGGTTTTTGGCTGATGTAGTGGTGCGAATGGGATCAGGTCGTGGAGCGCGTTTTCGACGTCGTCGTCGACGATCACTGCACGTCGAAACGCAGTCCCGCCATGGACGACGCGGTGTACGACGACATCGACATCCGGCAACGTTGCAGGCAGTGCGTCCCAGGATGCCTCGACAACATCGTCGGCGCCGAGCAGTCTGAGCTTCAGGCTGCTCGACCCGGCATTGACGACCAGGATGCGCATTAGTAGGGCCAGGTCCAGTTCTTGACGTCGGGCGCGTCGTCGCCGAAGTCGCGGGTGTATTGCCTCTTGCGCAACCGTTCGTCGACCATCCGCTGCCGGACGTGCGCCGCATTTTCTCGCAGCGACGGGACGCGGTCGATGACGTCCATCACGAGGTGGTAACGATCGAGGTCGTTCATCATCACCATGTCGAACGGCGTTGTCGTCGTCCCCTCCTCCTTGAAGCCACGCACGTGGATGTTGGCGTGGTTCGTCCGCCGATAGGTCAGCCGGTGGATAAGCCACGGATAGCCGTGGTACGCGAACACCACGGGCTTGTCGATCGTGAACAGCTGGTCGAATTCGGCATCGGACATGCCGTGCGGGTGCTCGGTGTCTGGCTGAAGACGCATCAGGTCGACCACATTCACGAACCGCACCGACAGGTTCGGGAAGTACTCTCGCACGAGCGCAGTCGCCGCGAGCGCCTCCAGCGTAGGGACGTCGCCTGCACACGCCATCACGAGATCAGGCTCACCGGTGCCGAACTCGTTGCTGTCGTTGCTCGCCCACTCCCAGATCCCGATCCCTCGCGTGCAGTGCGCAATCGCTTCGTCCATCGAGAGGTAGTTCAGTTGCGGCTGCTTGCCAGCCACGATGACGTTGACGTAGTTGCGGCTGCGCAGGCAGTGGTTGGCCACCGACAGCAGGGTGTTGGCGTCTGGCGGTAGGTAGACGCGGATGATCTCTGCCTTCTTGTTCATGACGTGGTCGATGAAGCCTGGGTCCTGGTGGGAGAGCCCGTTGTGGTCCTGGCGCCAGACATGACTGGACAGCAGGTAGTTGAGACTGGCGATCGGCCGTCGCCACGGAATCCGACGGGTTGTCTTGAGCCACTTCGCGTGCTGGTTGAACATCGAGTCGACGATGTGGATGAACGCTTCGTAGCAGTTGAAGAGCCCGTGCCTGCCGGTGAGGAGGTAGCCCTCGAGCCAGCCCTGACACATGTGCTCAGACAGCACTTCCATCACTCGACCATCGGGCGATAGGTGATCGTCTGTCGGCAGGATCGTCGCGTTCAGATCTCGGTCGTCCACCTCGAAGACCGCACCAAGCCGATTCGACGCGGTCTCGTCAGGCCCGAATACTCGGAAGTTCCGGGTCTCCTCGTTCAGACTCAGAGTGTCACGTACGAAGGATCCGAGCACCTTGGTCGCTTCGGTGAAGGTCGTCGCCGGCTTGTCGACTTCGACGGCGTAGGACCGAAAATCAGGTAGGTCGAGGTCTCGCAGCAGCAAGCCGCCGTTCGCGTGCGGGTTCGCGCTCATGCGCAAATGGCCGGACGGCGCCAACTCAGCCAGTTCGCCCAAGAGCCGTCCGTCCTCATCGAAGAGTTCCTCTGCGTGGTAACTCTTCATCCACGTCTCGAGCAGTTTCAGGTGCTCTGGCTTCTCGGCAAGCTCCGACAGGGGCACCTGATGGGAGCGGAAGCTGCCCTCCGTGGGTAGTCCGTCGACCTCTTTCGGTCCGGTCCAGCCCTTAGGGGTGATCAGGATCAGCATCGGCCAAACCGGCCGCCTGCTTGCATCGCCTTCATGCGATTCACGTGCGCCCCGCTGGATGCGCTTGATGTCGGCAACGGCGTCGTCGAGCGAAGCCGCCATCAACTGGTGCATGGTCGACGGGTCGTCGCCCTCGACGATGATCGGTCGGTAGCCGTAGCCCTCGAACAGCTTCACGAGCTCGATCCGTGGAATGCGCGCAAGTACGGTCGCGCTCGCGATCTTGTAGCCGTTCAGGTGCAGGATCGGCAACACCGCGCCGTCCGTCTTGGGATTGAGGAACTTGTTCGAATGCCAACTCGTGGCGAGCGGCCCCGTCTCTGCCTCCCCATCGCCGACGACAGCGCAGACGACCAACTCAGGGTTGTCGAATGCGGCGCCGAACGCGTGCACGAGGGCGTAGCCGAGTTCGCCGCCTTCGTGGATCGAGCCGGGCGTCTCAGGTGCTGCGTGACTGGGTATGCCGCCCGGAAAGGAGAACTGGCGGAACAGCCTGCGCATCCCTTCAGTGTCTTGAGTGATGTGCGGGTACGTCTCGGTGTAGCTGCCTTCGAGGTAGCTGTTGGCGACCATGCCTGGGCCACCATGGCCGGGGCCCGTGATGTAGATCGCGTCGAGCTCGTCGCGCTTGATGACTCTGTTCATGTGCGCATAGATGAAGTTCAGCCCGGGGGTGGTGCCCCAGTGCCCGAGCAGCCGTGGCTTGACGTGCTCGATTGTGAGGGGTTCGCGCAGCAGCGGGTTGTCGAGCAGGTAGATCTGCCCGACCGATAAGTAATTGGCTGCCCGCCAATAGGCGTGAATACACGCGGCTTCAGAGGCTGTCAGTGGTCCCGCCGCGGGATCCGGAGTCGTCGGTTCCGTGGACATGCGGAATTCCCTCCTGCCGAGTAAGTGCAGGACACAACTTTCGCACGGGCGCGAGCAAGTGGCGAACGTGGTTGGTCCTGTTGGACTGGGGTCTATGGCAGTGCGGGGTCGGGACTTTTGTCGCTACGCCGGGTGGTGGGCTGCGACGAGCATCGTGTTGCAGGGTTCGACGGTTGATTGCCGGATGGTCCGGCTCCTATGAAGGAGGTC
>DATCFU010000136.1:0-2111 GCA_036509315.1 Acidothermaceae bacterium | reverse complement strand
TGGCCACGATGACGTCGCCGATTCGCGCGTAGCGTCGGCCCGAGCCTCCGAGCACGCGGATGCACAAGATCTCCTTGGCACCCGTGTTGTCGGCGACGCGCAGTCGCGACTCCTGCTGAATCACTGTGACTCCCGGTCTTGATTACTTGGGTTACTTGGCTTTTTCGAGGATCTCGACCACGCGCCAGCGCTTGGTAGCGGACAGCGGGCGCGTCTCCATGAGCAGCACCCGGTCACCAGTCGCAGCGCCCGATTCGTCGTGAGCGTGCAGCTTGCTGGTACGGCGCAAAACCTTGCCGTACAGGGGGTGCTTGACCCGGTCCTCGACGGCGACGACGACGGTCTTCTCCATCTTGTCGCTGATCACGAGCCCTTCGCGGGTCTTGCGGAAGCCGCGCTTCTCGTCGGCGCCGCTCGCCTTCGAGTTCGCTTCGACGGCCTTGTCGCTCATGCCACATCCTCGTCGTTCTTGATGGTGATGCCGAGCTCGATCTCACGCATGACCGTGTAGATGCGAGCGATTTCCTTGCGTACCGAGTTCAACCGACCGTGGCTCTCCAGCTGACCCGAGGCGTACTGGAACCGCAGCTTGAACAGCTCGTCCTTCGCCTCGTGCAACTTGTTGACCAGTTCGTCGTTCTCGAGCGTGCGCAGGTCGTTTGCTGTGGTCACGACGCCTCCCCGACCTCGCGCCGGACGAACCGGCACTTCATCGGCAACTTGTGCATGGCACGCCGCATCGCTTCGCGGGCGATCGGCTCCGGAACTCCGGCCAGTTCGAACATGACGCGGCCGGGCTTCACGTTCGCGATCCACCACTCCGGTGAACCCTTACCTGAACCCATGCGGGTCTCGGCCGGCTTTTTGGTGATGGGTCGGTCGGGGAAAATGTTGATCCAGACCTTGCCACCACGCTTGATGTGGCGGGTCATCGCAATACGCGCGGACTCGATCTGGCGGTTGGTAACGTACGCCGGCTCCAACGCCTGGATGCCGAACTCGCCGAACGCGATACGGGTGCCACCAGTCGCAGCGCCGGTACGACCCGGGTGATGCTGCTTGCGGTGCTTGACCCTGCGGGGAACCAGCATGACTAGCTCTCCTCCCCGGCCGTAGGCGCAGTGTCGGCGTCGGGCGCAACAGCTTCGACAGCCGGGGCGGCGGGGGCGTCCGCATCCGGCGTCGCTTCGGCCTCCTGCGCTGCTTGCGCCAGGGCCTCAACCTCCGGCGTCTCGACAGCAGGTGTCTCGACAGCAGCCGTCTCGGCTACAGCGGTCTCGGCGGGCACCTCGAGGGCAGCGTCCTGTTGCGACTCGAGGATCGCCGGCTCGACGGCGACTGGCTCGCGGTCGAGCACCTCGACGGTCTCGACGGCAGCCGGGATCGCCTCACGAACCGGTCGGGCTGCGCGAGGTGCACGGACCGGACGGCCCACGGGAGCGCGTGGCGGGATGCGGCCTGGGATAGCGCCGGCCTCGTACTCGGGGCGTCCGACAACGACGTCGCCCTTGTAGATCCAGACCTTTACGCCGATGCGGCCGAATGTGGTGCGCGCCTCGTAGAAGCCATAGTCGATGTCGGCCCGCAACGTGTGCAGCGGAACGCGACCTTCGCGATAGAACTCGGTCCGGCTCATCTCCGCGCCGCCGAGGCGACCTGAGACCTGAACCCGGATGCCCTTGGCGCCGGACTTCATCGCGCTCTGCATGGCCTTGCGCATCGCACGACGAAACGACACCCGCTGCGTGAGTTGCTCCGCCACACCCTGCGCGACAAGCTGCGCGTCGATCTCCGGGTTCTTCACCTCGAGGATGTTCAGCTGAACCTGCTTGCTGGTCAGCTTCTCGAGGTCGCCACGAATCCGGTCGGCCTCAGCACCGCGCCGTCCGATCACAATGCCAGGACGTGCAGTGTGGATGTCGACGCGAACCCGATCACGGGTGCGCTCGATCTCTACGCGCGAAATGCCGGCGCGTTCCATGCCCTTCGCCATCATGCGGCGAATGGCGACGTCTTCTTTCACGTAATCCCGGTACAGCTTGTCGGCGTACCACCGGCTCTTGAATTCGGTGGTGATGCCGAGCCGGAACCCGTGCGGGTTGACCTTCTGG
>DATCFU010000135.1:0-2996 GCA_036509315.1 Acidothermaceae bacterium | reverse complement strand
GTCGGGACGTCGAACTCGCGTTCACACAAGTAAGGCTTCGGATCGATGGCGACGTGGCGCTCTCCATGCCGGACCAGGTTGTGATGGTGGAAGTCGCCGTGCACTACCCAGTCGACCGGCTCACCCAGAGCGTCCAAGAGTTCGCGCGCGAACGGCACCAGTTCACTCCCCGCCACCTCGGCGTCGTCGAGCCAGCGCCGCACCGCAGGAACGACTGATCGAAACGGCGGCTGCCCCGCAACCCAGATGCGCTGACCGATGTCGGGCGCGATGCGAGTCGCCTGGGCATCCGGTACAGCGGAGAGGTCGTCGCCGGGCCTGGCGCGCTCTTCGAGAATCGCGGAACCGAACTGATCCAGCAGCCGGACGGCGCCATTCCCGTCCCACATCCGGAGAGCGTCGGCTTCGTGCAGCGACTCGTCGTCGCCGCCCCACGGCACCTTCACGACGACGGGACCAGCTGGCGCAACGTACGACACGTGAGACATCGAGAACGGCGCTTCCAGCGTGAGGCCCCAATGCGCCGCCGCCTCAAACGCCAACGCCTTCGCCTCCGACAGGTCAAAGGCCGTTGCGTCGAAACCGTCCGTCACGCCCCGATGGTAGGGCTCGCCGAAACCGCTCACTGACCGGCACGAGATACTGAAGAGGTGCCCGACGCTAAGACCCGCGTTCTGTTGCTTGAGCAGATCCATCCCGATGCCGACGCGCTCTTACGCGAGGCCGGCTACGAGGTCGAAACGAACACCCGCGCACTGGATGAAGACGAACTGATTGGCGCGCTGGCCGGCGTCCAACTGCTTGGCATTCGCTCGAAGACGCAGGTGACCGCGCGCGTGCTCGAAGCAGCGACCGAGCTTGAAGCGATCGGCGCGTTCTGCATCGGGACTAACCAGATCGATCTCGCGACCGCCGCGAGACGTGGCATCGCTGTCTTCAACGCCCCTTTCTCCAACACCCGCAGCGTCGTCGAACTCGCGCTCGCCGAGATCATTGCGCTGACGAGGCACCTCACGGAAAAGAACGCGTTGATGCACGCGGGTATTTGGGACAAGTCTGCGGAGGGTGCGCACGAGGTGCGCGGCCGAACGCTTGGCATCGTCGGCTACGGCAACATCGGCACGCAGCTGTCGGTGCTCGCGGAGAACCTCGGCATGAACGTCATCTATTACGACGTCATCGACCGCCTCTCGCTGTCGAATGCGCGGCGCTGCGAGTCGATGCATGAACTGCTCGCTCACGCGGACGTCGTCTCCTTGCACGTCGACGGTCGACACGACAACGCGAACCTGTTCGGCGCCGACGAGTTCAACGCAATGAAGACAGGCTCGCTGTTCCTGAACCTTTCGCGCGGGTTCGTCGTCGACTACGGGTCGCTGCGCGCGCACATTGAGTCGGGGCACGTCGCCGGCGCAGCCATCGACGTGTTTCCGGACGAGCCGAGTGGGCGTGGCGACGAGTTCGTGTCAGAAGTCAGAGGGCTGCCCAACGTGATCCTGACGCCGCACATCGCCGGCTCGACCGAAGAGGCGCAACAGGACATCGGGCAGTTTGTCGCGACGAAGCTTCGCGACTTCCTGGTCGAGGGTTCGACGGCGATGAGCGTCAACATGCCGCGTATCACGCTGCGCCAAAACCCGGGCACGCATCGCATGCTCCACGTGCACCGCAACGTTCCCGGCGTGCTGGCGAGAATCAACGGCATCTTCGCCGCGCACAACGCGAACGTCGAAGCGCAGCTGCTGGCTACGACCGGCGAGATCGGCTACGTCGTGACCGACATCGGATCGGCCTTCACGACCGACATGATCGCGGAGCTCGAGGCTCTGTCCGAGACGGTTAGATTCCGCTCGCTGTCCTGACGCTTATTGTCGCGACCACTGTCGGTATCGATCGGTAATGTGCGACACATGCCAGAGCGTCCCGAGCCGTTCACCTCCCACACCGATCCCGACGTACTCGATGATCTGCGCGCGCGGTTGCGCGTGACGCGCTGGCCAGACGCGCCGCTGGACGCCGGGTGGTCGCTCGGCACTGACATTGACTATCTCCGCGAGCTCGTTGCGTACTGGTCAGACGAGTTTGATTGGCCGACGCAAGAGGCGGCACTGAATCGGCTACCCCGCTTTCGCATGACACTCCACGACCTGGGCGTTCACTTCGTACATGCCCGCGCGGCAACACAACCTGCGATGCCACTGGTCCTGACCCACGGCTGGCCCGACTCATTCTGGCGCTACTCGAAGGTCACACCGCTACTTACCGATCCGGGTGCGCATGGCGCCGATCCCGCCGACGCGTTCGACGTGGTCGTGCCCGACGTGCCGGGCTACGGGTACTCCGATGCGCCCGTCGGGCCGCCCATCGATTCAATCGCGGTCGCCGGCTTGTGGGCCGAACTCATGCCTGCGCTCGGCTATGAAAGGTTCGGCGCGGCTGGCGGCGACATCGGTAGCCACGTCAGTCGCTACCTCGCGCTCGACTATCCCGATCGGGTCGTTGCCGTTCACCGCACCGACGCCGGGATTCCGTTGTTCAGCGGCGACCCAGCCGACCTCACGCCGGAGGAGCGCGAGTGGTTCGCCAGCATCGCCGCATGGGGAGCAGCAGAAGGTGCGTATGGCGCGATGCATCGCACGAAGCCACAGACTGCGGCGGTCGGGCTCAACGATTCACCGGCCGGGCTGGCGTCCTGGATCGTCGAGAAGCTTCAGGGGTGGGGCGGCGGCGACATCGAGCGGAGCTTTACGAAGGACGAGATCCTCACGAACGTCACGATCTACTGGCTCACCCAAAGCATCGGCTCGTCGATGCGGATGTACAGCGCGAACGCCGCGATCCCGCCCGCGCAACTCGCCCGCCGGGTCGACGTCCCGTCCGGCTTCTCGATCTTTCAAGGCGACGCCGTCCGGCCACCTCGCGCCTGGCTCGAGCGCGTGACCAACGCCGTCTACATCACTGAGCCCGCTCATGGCGGTCACTTCGCACCGTTCGAG
>DATCFU010000134.1:0-2313 GCA_036509315.1 Acidothermaceae bacterium | reverse complement strand
GGTCGCAGGAGCGGCGGATGGGGGCAGAATGCCACCGCGGAGATTGCCTGCCGGGTCACGAGATGCACCCTAGATGGCCGACTGGCAACAATCTCCGGCGCGGGCGTCAGCACCGCGTCATGTTGGTTACCGGCAAGATAGACACACCGGGCGCGCACATGCACCCGACCGAGCAAGGAGCACGATGGTCACCAGCACCGCGTGGGGCCGGATCGCCGAAGACGGCACCGTCTACGTCCGTACCGCCGATGAGGGCGAGCGCGCGGTCGGGTCGTGGCAGGCCGGCACCCCCGAAGAAGGGCTGGCGCATTTCGTCCGGCGCTACGACGACCTTGCGACCGAGGTCGGCCTGCTCGAGACCCGGCTCGCGTCTGGTGCCGCATCGGCGTCGTCGACTGTGGTCGCCGTCACCAAGCTGCGGGCATCACTGCCCACCGCCAACGCGGTCGGTGATCTGCCGAGCCTGGACGAGCGACTCTGCACGTTGCTCGCGGCCGCGGAAGCCAAGCGAGCAGACGAGCGGGCCGCGAAGGCGGCGGCAACGACGAAAGCGGTCGATGCGAAGAAGGCACTCGCCGACGAAGCAGAGAAGCTCGCGCAGAGCACCCAGTGGAAGCCGGCTGGGGATCGGTTGCGCGCAATCGTCGACGAATGGAAAGAGATCAAGGGCGTCGACCGCAAGATTGACACCGAGTTGTGGAAGCGCGTCTCCGCGGCTCGCGCCGAGTTCGGCCGCCGCCGCGGCGCACACTTCGCGACACTAGACGAGCAACGCAAGGAAGCGGTCGCCTACAAGGAGAAGCTCGCTACTGAAGCCGAATCGTTGGCACAGTCAACCGAGTGGACGCCGACCGCGAACCGCTACAAGTCGCTGATGGTGCAGTGGAAGGCGGCCGCTCGTGCGTCGAAAGATGTCGACGAGGCGTTGTGGCAGCGGTTCCGTACCGCCCAGGACACCTTCTTCACCCGGCGCACGGCCGCACTCGAAGAACGCGAAGCCGAGTTCCGCACGAACCAGCAAGCCAAAGAGGCGCTGCTGGTTGAGGCCGAGGCTATCGAGCCGTCGACCGATCTGCCTGCGGCGCAAGCAAAACTGCGTGACATTCAAACGCGTTGGACGGCGACTGGTCGGGCTCCGCGTGAAGTCGCCGCCGAGTTCGATCGTCGGCTCGACGCTGTCGCCGAGCGACTGAAGACCGCGTCTGAAGATCGCTGGCGCGAGACGTCGTTGTCGTCGTCGCCACTGGTGATCAGGTTGCGCGAGTCGGTGGAGAAACTCGAAAAGAAGATCGACCGGGCTAAGCAGGCCGGCAAAGCGTCCGAGATCACTGACCTCGAGACGCAACTCGCCACGCAGCGCGAATGGCTTGCGCAAAGCGAGCGCCCCGCCCGCTAAGGTCCGGCTCGCTTCACCGCTCGCCCGATTCCTCACACATTCACGTTCGGGGCGCCCAGGTAGCCCAGCCTCCTCAGACATTCATGCCCGCAGCCGCAGTTGGGCTGCCTCTCTGAGGAGCGCACCTGCATCTGTGAGGAGACGCCGACCGCCATGGCGGCCCGTCGGCGCATTCGCGAATACGCCGAATGAACCAGCGCGGCCGGTCGCGACGAAGACAGTCCGAGTCACCACAGGCGGGCCGGCATGACTCGCCCAGGACGCTTTCGAAGGAGCATCACCATGGCAGAGCACAGCAGAAGGGCCTTCATCCGCGGTGCTGGCGTTACCGCCGCAGCGGCCACCGTGGCCGTGATGGTCCCCGGGGTGGCAGGTGCCGCCTCGAAGTCGTCGGGCTCCCCGGCCGACGATGGTAGCCCGGCGCCCGACGGTTCGGTCGTCGCGTTCGTCAAGGACGCGAAGGCAGGCAGCATCACCGTGATGCGCGGCGAGCGCGAGGTGCAGATCACCGACAAGGCATTGGCCCGCAAGCTGGCCAAGCTCACCCAGCTCTGACAATCGCAGCCACAGCCACCACGTCATCGAGCTGCCCAGCCCCCTAGCTCACCTCGTTCTTCGTTTCAACCCACCCATAAACCGCGAGCACAGAAGGTGTCGCATGTCTTCTCACCGTGAAGCGCCGGAGATCTCCAAGGACCCGGTCGCCGACAGCGCAGATCTCTACGCATTCGTCAGCCCGGACAAGCCCGGGTTCGCGACGATCATCGCCAACTACGTTCCCCTGCAGGCGCCGGACGGCGGCCCGAACTTCTTCGAGTTCGGTGACGACGTTCTCTACGAGATTCACATCTCGAACCGCGGCGACGCCCAAGCCGACATCACCTACGGCTTCCGCTTCCACACGGTCGTGTTCAACA
>DATCFU010000133.1:0-23494 GCA_036509315.1 Acidothermaceae bacterium | reverse complement strand
GATACTCCTGCAGTGACTGGTGGGCTGCTGCGGCGCGCTGCCGTAGTACCGCGTGCGTCTGCTCGGGAACGTCTTTGATCTGAACACTTGGCATGGCGCCATTATGGCGCTACTAGCGCCAGAGAGCAAGCATCCGACTTTTGGCAGAAGAGTAAGTTCGACGAGTCCATTTCGGAACCTCGCGGGCGCCCCGAGCGTCGCAGTTTGGCGACGTTTCCGGGGGTGCCGGCAAGCAATTTGAGTTGCCATCGGGTCGGGATTTTGACCTGCTGCCGAGTCTCAGCGGACTCGGTTTCGGCCGGCTGCCGGCACCCCAATCGTCGATGTTGCTGGGTGCCGGCGAGCAATTCGCGCAACCGTTCGGTCGGGATTCTGATGAGCCGGCCCAGTTTCCGCGGCCCGTTTCGGCTGCCCTGCCTGGATGCCCGGCGCTGCGTCAGGCGGTGTCGCGGGTGGCGCCTGCGAGCAACTCCAGCAGCGGTTGGGTGGGGATTTTGATGAGCCGGCCGAGCCGCAGCACCGGGGTTGGCCACTGGCCGTCGTGGACGAGCTTGTAGGCCGTCGTCCGCCCCACACCGAGCAGCGCGGCAGCTTCAACGATGTCGAGGACGGCCGGCAGCGGCACCGCTGGGTCGACGTAAGTCGCCGGCCGTACGGGGCGTGAGTTTCGGTCGGGTGCTGGGGGTGTCGTGTCAGGTCTGGCCATCGCGGTCGCTCCTTGATCGGGGAATCTTCGCTGACTGTGCTGTGCGTTATGTAGTCCGCTACGTACAGGCGTCTCCGTCACGGTGGAAGTGGACACCCGCCCGGAACTGAGCCGCGGCACCACGTCGGCGCGACCCCGCGCGGCCGCCGACGTCCGGGGCGCGCACGGTGTCGCGAGCCTGCTGTCGTCATCCCTGCCGTCATCCCCGCTGACTCGGGGCCACGCAGGCACTGGCAGCAGAATCCTCGGACCGATTCTTTGGGCGCTTATTCGTTGGCCGAATATCGCCTCGTGTCACCGAATATCACGCGCCGCCATTTCCGGATGAACGCAAACCCTCGAAACGTCAAATAGCCACCCGCGCATCCACAAACTCACACCCAACAAATCCTCGAATCTCCAGCCTGTCGACCATCCGAAAAACCCAAGCCCACAAGCACAAACGAACCACACGACACCATCCGACACGACAGCACAACCACGAATCACGTCCTTCATAATCCACTCTCCTATTCAGCAGACATATGCATTCGGGGAATGTATGGTGACGGCTCGGGTCGCGATATCGATACGGGGGGAAACGCGTGTTGTCGTCGGCGAAGATCGGCCGCACCTCCTGGCGCTATTACCAGGCCAGCGTCGCGGTCGGCGCGTGTGAGTACTACCTGGGTGCCGGTGAGCAACCGGGCGTGTGGGTCGGTCGCGGACTGGCCGAGCTCGGCCTCGAGGCCGACGAGCAGGTCAGTGAGCAGCAACTGGAGGCGGTGTTCGCCCGTGGCCTGCACCCCGTCAGTGGCGAGGCCTTAGGTCGGGCGTGGCGGGCGGATGCGGTCACCGGCTACGACCTCACCTTTTCGGCCCCGAAGAGCGTCAGCGTCCTGTGGGCACTGGGCGGTGCGACCGCGCAGGCAGAGGTCGCGCAAGCGCACCGCGCCGCAGTCCTGGCCGCGCTCGCGTATCTCGACAGCCATGCGGCGTTGTCGCGGCGCGGGACGGACGGTACGGAGCAGATCCGCACTGCCGGGTTCGCCGCGGCCCTGTTCGACCACCGCACGTCGCGGGCGGGGGATCCGCAGCTGCACACCCACGCCCTGGTGCCGAACAAACTCCGGTGCGCGGACGGGGTGTGGCGCACCATCGACGGCCATGAACTGTTCCATCACAAGAAAGCCGCCGGGGTCCTCTACCAAGCAGCGTTGCGCGCCGAACTGCACTCGAGGCTCGGCGTCCAGTTCGGACCAGCGTCTGCGCACGGGCAGGCGGAAATCCTCGGCGTCCCGAAAGAAGTCATGGCCGCCTGGAGCAAGAGAACAGCCCAAATCTCCGCCGAAGCCGCCCCAGTCATCGCCGACTACGAAGCGACCCTCGGGCGTTCGCTCACGAGAAATGAGCGAGCCGCGGTCACCAAGACCGCGGTGCTCAAGACCAGGCAAGGCAAAGAACCCGCGAGCAGTGTGTCGGTGCTGCACGACCGATGGCAGACGGAGGCCGCGGCACTGGGCTGGGGGGCGGAAGCCCTGCACACGGCCGTCGTCGCCGCGACAAAAACCTTCGCACTCGATCGCGCCGCCGTGACGGAACCCTTCGCAGTCGATGGCGTCGCCCCGACACAACCCTTCGCAGTCGGTGTCACCCCGATGACTGAACCCTTCGCAGTCGCTGTCACCCCTTCGCATTCGGAGTTGGCGGTGCTCGCAGCCGGGCGGCGGCGCGGGGTGTTCTCCCGCGCCGACCTGACGATCGAGATTGCCGCCGCACTGCCCGTCGTCGCGGAAACCGCGGAGCAGGTGCGGGTGCAGGTCGAGCACCTCACCTACGACAGCGTCGGCCACTGGACGACGATGCGTTTGGGTGCCCCCACCGTCGGTGTCACCCCCCGTGCCTCCGACGCGCGGTACACCAGCCGCGAGGTGTTGCAGGTCGAAGCGGCGGTGCTGCACGTCGCCGAAGCCGGCCAAGGAAAGCACGTCGCCCAAGTCCCCGCCACGGCGCTCGCCCCGGAGCTGTTGGCCGGCCTCGGCCCGGACCAGCAGGCCGCCGTCACGAAACTCACCACCGGGGGTGACTTCGTGGTCGTGCTCACCGCCCCGGCCGGCGCCGGGAAAACCACCACCCTCGGTGCCGCCGCCCGGGTCTGGGAAAACGCAGGGTTCCGTGTGGTGGGTTTGGCGCCGTCCGCACGCGCCGCCGCTGAACTCGGCCACGCCACCGGCGGCACCACGGACACGTTGGCCAAATGGCTGCACCAACAAGCCCGACTCTCAGGCCTGCCCCCAGCGGAGCAGGCGGCGTGGACACCGACCGCCCGGACGGTTCTGGTGGTCGATGAGGCGTCGATGGCGTCCACCTTCGACCTGCACACCCTGACCCGGATCGCCCGCCACGCCCGAGCCAAGATCGTGCTGGTCGGCGACCCGGCGCAGATCGGCACCATCAACACGGCAGGCGGGCTGCTACCCGCGCTGGCCGCGCGTGGGCACGGCATCGAACTCACCGACGTACACCGCTTCCACCACGAGTGGGAAGCCGCCGCATCGCTGCGACTCCGCGACGGCGACGCCGCCGTCATCGGCGTCTACGCCGACGCCGGCCGGCTGCACACCGTCCCCGACCCCAACCAAGCCGCCACCGCGGTGTTCGCCCACTGGCAGCGTGCAAGTGCCGGCGGTGGCGAGGTGATGATGCTGGCCCGCACCCGCGATGACGTCGACCAGCTCAACGCGCTCGCCAAGATTGCCGCCCAGGCCGCCGGCGATTCGCACGGCCCGCAGGTCCGCGTCGGCGAGAAACGTTTCCAGGCCGGGGACGTGATCCGCACCAGGCGCAACGACCGGCAACTCCCCCTCGGTGAGACGCATGTGCGCAACGGCGACCGGTACACCATCCTCGCCACCACCGGCGACGGCGGACTACTCGTCGACGACCACGCCGGTCGCGGCGCGACCATGCTGCCGCCCGGCTACGTCGCGCAGCATGTCGACCACGGCTGGGCCACCACCATCGACGCCGCGCAAGGCGCCACCACCGACGTGGCGATCCTGCTGGTGCGACCCGGTATCGACCGCGAACACCTCTACGTCGGACTCACCCGCGGACGCGAAGAAAACCACGTGTATGTGGCGCAGTCAGTCGACGAGGATCACGAGCACCCGCCCACAGGTGACAACGGCACGCGACAGCTTCTCGAAGCGGCCCTCGCGCACAGCGGGAGCAACGACGCCGCCCACACCCTGCTCGACCGAGCCAACGCCGCCAACCGACCCGCACTGGCGATGCCCTCGACGCCAGCCATCCAGGCGGCCGAGTCGGAGGAAGCGGCCGCCCGCAGTCGCCGACTCGCCACCCAACAAATCATCGACCAGCACCGGCGCGCCGAACGCGGCGCCGGCCGCGGCGTCGGTCGGTGAGCGAGACACAGAGTTTGACATTCACACTTCGGATGACATCATTCATAGTGTGAGTGAACCGAGGCCGAGCCTGTTGCCGCTGCTGCGCAGCAAGAACCAGTTGGATCTACTCGCGGCACTCGTGTTGGCCCCGACCCGCGTCTGGTCGATCACAGAACTGGTGGAACAGACCGGTGTCCCGCAACCGTCGGTATCGCGCGAGCTGCGGCGGCTCGCCGACGCGGGCCTGGTGCGGATCAGCGGACGCGTGAATGCCCGTCAGGTTCAGGTCAACACGGATTCGGTGATCTTTCCCGAACTGCACGGCCTGATGTTGAAGACCGTCGGGCCGAAGCCTGTTCTCGAAGACGCGCTCCAGCACGTCCCGGGCATCAAGCACGCATCGATCTACGGTTCGTGGGCGCGACGTTACCGAGGCGAAGCCGGGAATGAGCCCCAAGACATCGACCTGCTAGTCATTGGGAACCCGGATGTCGACCAGCTGCGCGCGGTCGTGGAACAGGCCGCCGCGACGTTGGGTCGAGACGTCAACCCAATCGTGCTGACAAGCGAGGAATGGTCCGGCGGCACCAGCGGCTTCGTAACGCAACTCCATCACGACGCGCTCGTCGAACTCGACCTCGGCGGCTATCAAGTTGCGGCGCACTAGGTTGATCCGATGCCCACACTGACGGTCGCTGACCTGCTCAACGCCGGCCGCCTCGAGCACGTACCGGCCGACCGAACTGCTGCGTTGACGAGGCTTCAAGTTGCCGAGACCCATTTGGTGACCGCGGCAGCTCTCGTCGGGGTGGACAACGACGTCGCGTACACCGCGCTCTACGACGCCGCACGCAAAGCCATCGTCGCGCACATGCTCGCCAACGGCCTACGCGCTCCATCACGAATGGGCGCACACGAGGCCGTCGGCATCTACGCGAAAGAATGCATCCCCGACCCCGCCGGCAGCATGACCCAGTTCCAGCAGATGCGGCGCCGCCGCAACAAGAGCGAGTACGACAACCTGCTGCTCGGCCTCCAAGACGTCGAAACCGATCTAGGCCACGCAATCGATATCGTCGCGGCAGTCAAAGTGGAGCTAGCACGCTGACCGCAGTTTCATGAAACATCGAGGACCGGGCTCGGCGACTGCACGAGGAGCGGGCCGGATGGTTGCGGTCTGCCGCGCAGGTGGGTGACGATCGACTTGTGTCGTACGAAGTCAGTCGCCAGCTCGTGGTCCGCTACGGCGGTGGCGATGCTGCGGCATCAATGGAGTGTTTGCGACATGCTGATTCGCGGCCCGCTTGCTTTGTGTATTGCACGCCCATCCGGCAAGACCAGAGCAGAACTCGACCAACTCCTGTCTTGCCTTCGCGCAGCGGGTGCGCTCGTCACAGAACAACCAGATGACCAACAGCTGACGAACGCAGCACCCGAGGAATAACTCGAACCGACCATTGCCACTCGGCCGCTCCCGAACACAACCAGGCTGCAACAAGGCGTTAGCCCGCCACGCCGGTTCTGCCACGGGTCGCTTGAGCTTGCGTCGCCGCGAGCGACGACCCGCTCTTCGACACTGTCTTGCTAACGCGGGCCGAGCTCGTGGTTGGCGCTGCCGTTTTGCCGGTGGGGCGTGGATTCTTCGCCCGCCCGGCGGCGGCACCGCGCGGCTGCGCCCTGGTCTGTGCGCCCCGCAGGTTGGCCAGATCGAGCTCGATCTCTTGACCACGCACGGTGATGACGATGCGGGCATCTTCTGCCCCGGCTGCGGTCAGATAGTTCAGCAGGCTCGACAACAAGACATCGCCGCGGTGTTCCAGCTTGGAGACATCGCCTTGTCCGATCCCGAGCTTTTCGGCGAGCTCGTCTTGAGTCAGCTCCGCAGCTTTGCGGATCACGGCAAGGTTCAGCGCGTAGGTGCGATCCATTTCGCGGCCAGCCTGCCGGATCTTGGCCACTCGGTTGGCGCGACCGGCCTCGGACAGTAACTGGCCGATCCGGTTCGTCCCATCGACGAAGCCGGCAGGAGTCGTCTTAGTCATCTGGTTCGTCCTCCGCCGGCCGATGATCGCACTCGCGAGTGCACGCCACCCTCACGACGACCAATATGGCACGGGCGCAATATGGCGTCGAGTGCATGTGGTGGTCACGTGGTGGTCACGGACGTGCAGGCAGAGGGCAACATTTGCCAATCCTCAGCGAACGTGATCATGGCTTTGACCTGCGCAAACGCGATTTCGCGGCACCCGACAGACCCGGCTGATACCGGGCTGAAGCGTCTCTTAATCTGCGGGTTCGGGGTTCAAGTCCCTGGCGGCGCACCATGTTTTGTATTGCTCCGGCTGATGCCCGACGTTTCGTAGTCGGTTGATCCCCGACGGGTGTTCGGGTGATTCCCGACACGTGTTCGGTTGATGTCCGACACCTTGCCCATCACCCTGCGTGTAGTGAATCGCCCGAGGTTTTCTGCCACTCTCATGTGGGTTGCGGCTCTCGGTTGAGGGTCGCGTAGTAGTGCTGTTCTACTTCGGTCGGGGTCATCATTCCAAGGGTGCCGTGGAGCCGTCGGTGTTCCACCAGTCGACCCAGCCGGCGGTGGCGAACTCGACATCGTTGATGGTGCGGTAGGGCTTGTCGTGGAACACGGTGGTGCGGATGCATTCGGTTTTGAACAGGCCGATCACGCTTTCCATCAAAGCGTTGTCTTACGCGTCGCCGACGGAGCCGATCGAGGGACGGATGGCCCCCAGGGCGAGGTGTTCGGTGAACCGCACACTCGTGGATGCGACCCGGCATCGGAGTGACAAATCAGTTCACCGGACCGGGTGGGGTGCCCGTCGCGATCACGTTACCGCAACGCGATCCGCAGCGGGGTCATGACCATCTCGACGTCTTTGGTGCTCGCCGCGAACCTAACCTTTCGCCTTCCGATGCAATAGCCCCCCGCTCATGACGTCGGCGATCCCCAGGAGCCGCATCGCCTCTTCGTAGGCCTGCGCAGCGACCCTTGCAATGGCTTCCATCTAGGCCGCCTCGGCAGCGTGGCTTCAGGGAAATCATCGGCCGACGTGCAGATTCGCCTCCTCCGAAGGCATCAGCAATCAAAAGCATTCACGCTGCTATTTCAGGCCGGAGTTGATGAACGCTCGGAGCTAGCTGCGCTGGGCGAAGAGGCCCACGGCGCAGGGTGCGTCAGGTGAATTTCAGGTTCGTCGGGTATCCAGAGGGATGTGAACACTGCTACCGATGCCGACGTTGGTGTCGACCACTTTTCGTTCCGACACCCGGATGGACGCCGACGATCGACGTACATGCGAGGGCTGGGGCTGCTCGCCGCGTGGGCGGCGGCGTGGTTCGTGGTGTTGGAGCGTCACGGCGGCTATTCGTGGCACTACTTCGCCCACGGTTCATCGTTGTTGTTCGGCGGTCACCCGGCTGGCCTTACGGGTGCCGGAGGGTTGCAGCTGTACGGCAGCTACCCGCAGTATCAGATCGGTCCACTGGCGTTCGTCGTCGCCGCGGGTTTGGGCCCGTTCGGGCTGGTCGTCTCGCAGCTGTTCATGGTCGCGCTCGGGGCTGTCGTATTACTTAGCCCGGATCCACCGTTGGGCTTGGGGTGAGGGGCGGGTCGTAGAGCCGAAATGCCCTTCTGTTGCTGGAGAATCGATCTTGTCGAGGGATCGAAAGCTCAACAACGGAAGGGCACCTGGTAGATGCGAGTCTCTCATGTCAGTGCGACGGTTTTCGATGACCCGAACCTCGTGTCGTGCGCGGGGTTGGCGCCGGTGTTGGATCTGGCCGAGCGGGCCGGTCTGCAGCGGCTGGTCGCGGCGCAGCTGCGGATCGCTGAACCCGGTGGCGGCAACGCTGATCTGAAGGTGTCGGCGTTGGTCGCGGGCATGGTCGCTGGCGCGGATTCGATTGATGACATGGCGTTGTTGCGGCACGGCGGGATGGGCCGGTTGTTCACCGGGGTGCGGGCGCCCTCGACGCTGGGCACGTTCTTGCGGGCGTTCACGTTCGGTCATGTCCGCCAACTCGATGCGGTCGCGTCTCGGCTGCTGGTCAACCTGGCCGGGTGCGTCCCGCTGCTGCCAGGGGCCGGCGAGCTGACCTATGTCGACGTCGATGACACGGTCAAGGCGACCCACGGTTATGCCAAGCAGGGCGCCGGGCGCGGTTACACCGGGGTCAACGGGCTGAACGCGCTGCTCGCGATCGTGTCCACCTCAGGCTCGGCGCCGGTGATCGCCGCCGCCCGGCTGCGCAAAGGTTCCACGCACAGTGTCAAGGGCGCGCACCGGCTGATCGCCGACGTGCTGGTGACGGCGAAGGCCGCCGGCGGCACCGGGCTGCGGGTGGTGCGCGCGGATTCGGCGTTCTACAACCATGAGGTGATCGCTGCCGCGATCCGGCACAAGAGCTGTTTCTCGATCACCGCCCGCCAGAACTCGGCCGTGCGCAACGCGATCGCCAGCATCGACGAGCACGCGTGGACGCCGATCAAGTACACCAACGCCATCTTCGATGAGGACGCCGGGCGCTGGATCTCGGCCGCCGAGGTCGCCCAGACCAGCTACACCGCGTTCGGTTCGAAGGCGAAAGCCAAGCAGGTCACCGCCCGGCTGATCGTGCGCCGCGTCCCGGACCTGAACCCCGCCCACCAAAGCGAACTGTTCACCGTCTACCGCTACCACGCGGTATTCACCAACAGCCCACTGCCGATGCTGGCCGCCGAGTCCGCGCACCGTGGTCACGCGATCGTCGAACAAGTCATCGCCGATTTGAAGAACGGGCCACTCGCGCACCTGCCGTCGGGGAAGTTTTGGGCCAACAGCGCCTGGCTGGTTTGCGCCGCGATCGCGTTCAACCTGACCCGCGCCGCCGGCGCGCTCGCCTCGACGTTCCACGCCCGCGCCACCACCGGCACCATCCGCGCGCAGCTCATCAACATCGCGGGCAGGCTCGCCCGCACGGCACGGCGACTCACCCTGCACCTGCCGGCGTTGTGGCCGTGGGAACAACCCTGGCAACACATGCGCACCGCGATCCAGGCGATCCCACTCCGCCACTGATCCTTCAACCCCATCCCAACGACCAGGACCACGGAGAAACCGGCAGACCGGCAACTCCTACACGCCCAAAATCAGTCGCATCCCGAAATCGGAAAATCACTCGCTCACCGCGGCACACCCAAAGCCGGACGGTGGATCCGGGCTTAGCGGTGCACGAGCCGCGATGCTGGTCGGAGCAACTGGAGATTGGCGACGGCGCTGGCTGTATGCCGGAGTGCTCTTCGTCCCGCTGTGGATGGAACTTGCTGTTCACTACTCCCACCTTGATGATGCGCTGGCTATCGCGCTTGCTAGTGCTTCGGTTTGGGCGGCGGCGGCGCGACGCGGGTGGGCGGGCGTGCTGCTGGGAGCCGCGATAGCGGCAAAGCCCTGGGCCGCCGGCTTTTTGCCGCTGCTATTGGTGTTCCCGCCAGGCCAGCGGCGGTCGGGGGTGTTGTGGGCGGTCGCGGTACCGCTCTTTGCGTGGTTGCCGTTTGCGGTGGCTGACCCAGGCATGTTGTGGTCGACCAGTCATTTCACCATTCAGAACGCATCGGACTCTGCGCTGCGGGTCCTTGGCGTACATGACGCGCGTACGCCGGGATGGTGTCGGCCGGCGCAGTTGCTCGGTGGTGTGACGGTGGCTGCGCTGGCAGTGCGCCGCGGTCGCTGGCCCGCCGTGGTTCTCGCATCGGTGGCTGTCCGGCTGCTGCTAGATCCCGGGACGTACGACTACTACACGGCAGGTGCGTTGGCGGGTGCACTAATAGTCGATGTCGCGCTGGAACGCCGTCGCTGGCCGCTGGCATCTAGCGTCGCGTTCGCGGGGTTGTATGCCCCGCACCTGGCGGACGTGCCGGCCCGGTTATGTGGGGAGTTGCGTCTTGTGACGTGCGTCGGTCTGCTGGCTCTGGCAGTTGCGGGCCGCCGCGGCGACGGGCGGTCGGTCGAGGCAGCGCACCGGCCGAGTCGGTACGCAGTTGAAGAATCCTTCACCGTGTCCAGTGGTGCATTGTGACAAGCCTCATGCAGCATTTGCTGTCCACTCCGGCGTTGGTTGTCTATGTCGCGGTGGGTTTGCTCGTATTTGCCGAAGACGCGTTCTTTGTTGGGTTCGTGCTGCCCGGTGAAACGGCGGCCATACTGGGAGGCGTCGATGCTAGCCAGCACCGGGTGAATCTTTGGATTGTGCTGATTGTCGTCGTGGCCGCGGAGATCGTCGGGGACAGCGTCGGGTACCAGATAGGTCGTCGGTTCGGGCCTCGGATCATCGATTTGCCGGTTCTGCGGCGGCACCGCGCCCGCATCGATGATGCCCGTGAGCTCCTCGCCCGCAGGGGCGGCTGGGCGGTGTTCGTCGGCCGATCGGTTGCGTTCTTTAGGGCGGTGATGCCGGCCCTCGCCGGGGCCGCGCACATGCCCTACCGGCGGTTCCTGGCATACAACGCGGCGGGCGGGTTTGTGTGGGGTGTCGGTGCGGTCATGGTCGGATTTCTTGCCGCCAACTCCTATCAGCCCGTGGCCTCGGCCCTAGGACGAGGTGCGGCGATCGCCATCGGCTGTGTCGTCGTCGCCGCGGCCATCGGGTGGCGGATCCGCTCGCACAAGGACGATCACGCGACTACCGGCCGGCACACGCCACCCCCCGGCCACCCCGAAGACGCCGCAGTGGCAAGCTTCGATCCCGCCCAGCGCCGTCCCATCCCCAGAGCCTGACCTACACCACCGATGAGCACACTGCGCAGCCCGGTTCGTGCAGCTCGCGGGTGTTCGCTGGCGTCCTCTCGTGCGCGATTGCATCGGCCGGTTGCAATGCGGGAACTGCACGCTTCCGGCGCCGCTCGTCGTCGGGCGCATCCACGGCGACGAACCGGCCGCCGCGCGAGTCCATCCGTCGCCCTGTCCCGTGTCAAAACCCGTCGCGACAGCACCTGGGCCGGCGCCTGGTCGTTCATGTGGCTCGGCGATGTTGTTATGAGTCCGCCGGACCCCCCGTCGAGGTCCGATGGTCCTGCGGGAGCGTTTTTGTGTCAAGGGAGCCGGCTAAACGGCAGCCTCGAACTGCCCGGTTATGAGGGTCTGGAACCGTTAGCAGGCAGAGACAATCTCGCTACCGGGGTCAGAACTGAAAAACGACCCGTGCGGGTATCCGTCCGGCCAGAACATCGTCGATGGACTGGTTTACTTCGTCGATTTTCCGGTCTACTGCGATGACCTTTGTGCGGCCGGCCGCGTGCAGGGCGAAGACGTCGGCGAGGTCGTTGCGCGTTCCCACGATAGAACCGATGACGGTCTTGCCGTTGATGACGGTGTCAAAGATAGGAAGTGTCAGCGCCGCGTTGTCTGCAGGTAATGCGACGCAAACCAGTCGTCCGCCACGGCGCAGCGAGCGGTAGGCCTGGTCGAAGACTTGCGGCGATGCAGCGAGTGCGACAGCAACATCTGCCCCGCCGAGCGCCTCAATGCCCGCGACCGGATCGGTTGTGCGTGAGTTGATCACGTGATCGGCTCCGAGTTCGGTAGCCATCGCCAGTTTGGTGTCTTCGATGTCGACGCCGATGACGAAACCGCCAGCGATGCGGGCGTATTGCAACGCGAGGTGACCCAGGCCGCCGACGCCGAAGATCGCCACCGTCTCCCCTGGCACGACTCCGGCCACCTTGATCGCCTTGAATGTCGTCACACCCGCACATGTCAGCGGTGCGCCGTCACGGGAGCTGACCGCATCCGGCACAGGTGTCGCGAACGCGGCCGGCGCGATCGCGTATTCGGCGAAGGTTCCGTTGACGGAGTAGCCGGAGTTTTCCTGCTTCAGGCAAAGCGTCTCCCACCCGCCGATGCAGTATCGGCACTCGCCGCACGCGTAGCCGAGCCAGGCGATAGCAACGCGCTCTCCGACGGTGCGAGTGCTCACGCCGGCCCCGAGTGTCTCGATGATCCCGATCCCTTCGTGCCCGGGAATGAACGGCGGGGTCGGCTTGACGGGCCAGTCGCCGTGCGCGGCGTGAATGTCGGTGTGACAAAGCCCGCTCGTCTCGATACGGACCAGAACCTCTCCCGGTCCGGGCTCAGGGATTGGCAGGTCCTGAATCTCCAGCGGGGAGTGGAAGTCAGTGACGACGGCGGCCTTCATAGCCTGCTCCATTCATTCGGACGAAAAGAAGACTTCAGTCATTGGTGTGTGCCGTTCCCGGCGCGGGAGCTTGGGACAGCCACGCCGATCACCCGAGCCATCCGGTTTGTCGCCGGTTTCAACTGCCTCACGGTCACCTCGCCCACAGTGCGCCGGCGCCGCAGCGAACCAAAGAGGCTTTGTACCCGGTGGACAGGGATCAAAGGCGACTTACTCCCGCCCGAGCGGAGCGCGAGCCCCCACGCTGCCGCAGCTCCGAGCAGGAACGGCCGGCAGAGCAAATTACGCCGTCAGCATGCGTGCAAACGCCCTGCCACAAATCACCAACAGGCCGACAACCGAACACCAGCCAACGGCGCTGATCCGACAGAACACCATTAACCGCCGGCCGACAACACAGGTCATCACGGACCAGGTTCTCCTCTTAATCTGCGGATTCGGGGTTCAGTCCCTGGCGGCGCACCATATCTGACCTCGGCTTTTGCTCATCGGGGGCCGGTGTCGGAGGGGCCAAATTGGCCCTGGTGGTCACGTGGTGGTCACGTGGTGGTCACGGGCGTGCAGCTCCGCGCGCGGCACCAGGGCAGCGGCAGCCTCCGTGGCCTGCCGAGCAACGCCTCGTAACAGGTGGCTGTCGGTATCGGCAGTGAGCGCGCGGCGCCAACCCGCCCGTACAGCCGGTGCCGCCGGCATCCGCGCAACCCCGACTGGCGAAGGCGGAAGAAGCGGCGGCCCGCAGCCGCCGAATGGCAACGCTCAACGCCGTTCGAGATGGCGCCGGGCGCGAACGCTCCCGGAGTATGACTCGCAGGGTGCAGCCAGCGCTCGGGACGCTTGTCAAGTACTTCAGTCGAAGTGCTTCGATGCGTGCCGACCATCTGGCCCATTGTTGGAACGCCGGCTCATCCGCGCGAGCGAAGTGCACTCTCCTGCAAGACGCTCTCCTGAGCGGGGGCGACGGACACGCGGTCGCGGCCGGCGCGCTTGGCCTCATACATGGCACCGTCCGCAGCCGCGAGCAACGCATCGGACGTCGACAGCGCGACGCTGCTTCGCGCTGCTCCGATCGACACCCGCACGCCGATCGCCTGACCGGCCACGATGAACGGCGTACTCGCGATAGCTCTGCGGATCTGCTCGGCTCGTTCTGCCAGGACGTTGCCGCTGCCGAGATCCGTCAACAGCACGACGAACTCCTCACCACCCCATCGGGCGATGAGATCGTCGGCTCGCGTCGATTCGCGCAGCCGGCCCGCGAACGCGGTGAGCAACTGGTCGCCGGCGCCGTGTCCGTGCCAATCGTTGATCTGCTTGAAGAAGTCGATGTCAATCAGCAGCAACCCGATAGGACGCTGGTCGTACGCCGCGCGCGTGAGATGGCGCTCGAGCCGCTCGGCGAAGTCCCGCCGGTTCCGTAGACCCGTCAGATCGTCGGTTCTGGCCTGCTGCTCGGCAACGGCGCGCTCTTGCGCGAGTTCCATGTTCGCCGATTGTGCGACCAGCAATGCCTCGCGGAGCGCGTCGGTGGTTTGGTGCAGCTCGGTGACGTCGGTGACAACCCCGTCATAGATCAGCCGGCCGTCCGCAGCCACCGGCCACGGCCACATGCGGTCGAGCACCCACCGAATCACGCCGTCGTACCCGACCACCCGGTATTCGACCGAGACGGGTCCGCCATGCGCATGACCCGACGAAGCGGTCGCCTGGCGCTCGTAGTCATCGGGGTGCACCGCGGCGTCCCACGCGTCCGCTGGATCGACGCCATCCGGTATGGGTCCGCCCAATAGGGCCTCAAGGCCGGGGCCAGTGAACATCTCGCGATAGCCGCCACCCGGCAGGGTCTCGCCTATGTAGACATGACAGTCGATGCGGCTCAGAACCTCGAGCAGGCGGGAAGCGTCGACACCGACGTCCGACGGCGGGCAGCCGTCGTCGTGGTGGTTCCCCTGGTCCGTGTCGAGCTCCACCCTTTCTCAATCGGCAGCAGACCGGTCCGCACACACAACTGAACGCCAGGATGCTACTCATCCGTTCGGCACAGACACCAGCGTTCGCCGCACCGGTCTGTGCCAACTGCGTACCCGACCGACGGCCAAACGCAGCAACCGCAGAAAGGACTTACGGCAGTCGGACGTGGCTCGGCTGGAGCTCGGCGATCGACGCTACGCCAAGGAGCTGCATGGTCCGGCGCACCTCACGAGTGAGGATCTCGGCCGCCCGGTCGACTCCTCTTTCGCCGCCGGCCATCAGGCCGTAGAGGTAGGCGCGTCCAATCAAGGTCGCGCGGGCGCCGAGGGCAGTCGCCGCGACGATATCCCCGCCCGTCATCACTCCCGTGTCGACCCAGACTTCAGCCCGGTCGCCGACTGCATCAAGGACGTCGGGCAAGACCCGTAAGGGGATGGGAGCGCGATCGAGTTGGCGGCCGCCGTGGTTGGACACCACCACGGCGTCGGCACCGGCGTCGACGACGCGCCGCGCGTCGTCGACTGTCTGGATCCCCTTGATGATGAGTGGACCGGGCCAGAAGGACCTAAGCCATTCGAGGTCGGCAATCGTCACCGACGGGTCGAACAGCTTGTCCGCTAACTCCCCAAGCGTGCCGCCGGACGAAGTCAACGATGCGAACGTCAACGGGCTCGTCGTCAATAAGTTGAGCCACCACGTCGGATGAGTCGCCGCTTCGAGAATCGTGCGCGCGGTCAGAGCAGGTGGCAGTGAAAATCCGGCGCGCAGCTCACGCAACCGGCTGCCACCGACCGGTACGTCAACCGTCAAAATGAGCGCCTCGAAACCGGCCGCTTGGGCGCGGGCCATCAAATCTTCGGCTATCTGGCGGTCCCTCCACACGTACAGCTGAAACCACTTTCGCGCCTCGGGGGCCGCGGCAGCGACGTCTTCGATCGTGGTAGTGCCCATCGTCGAGAGGGCGTAGGGAATCCCGCGGCTCTGCGCTACTCGAACGACTGCGCGCTCGCCGTCGTGGTGCATCATCCGCGAATAGCCAGTCGGCGCGAAGGCAAACGGCACCGCGGCGTCGCGTCCGAGCAACGAAACAGTCGTGTCGACGTCGGCAACGTTGCGAAGTATCGATGGATTGAACTGCACATCACGAAAGAGCTGACGTGCGCGGCGCAAACTGATCTCGGACTCTGCAGCGCCATCGGTGTACTCGAACACACCAAGCGGAACACGCCTCTTCGCGATCGTGCGAAGGTCACCGATCGTCAACGCAGCGGCGAGCTGTCGCGTCGTGCGACCCCGCTCGATCGGCTTGACCCGAAGCAGCGGTTTGAAGTCCGCCCACTTCGGAATTTGGCGATCAGACACGCTCAAACTCTAGAGCGGTAGCTAATTGTGCAGCACGGCGGCGCCGCCGAAACGGCCATGGGAGAGGTCAGACAACGCTCGGGGCGCATCAGCCATATCGTAGGCGACGGTCGTTGGTCGGACGCTGAACCGCTGCGCGAGTCGCAGAAACTCCTCGCCGTCCCGCCTGGTATTGGCAGTCACACTGCGCAGGCGGCGCTCGCGGAACAGGTCCGCGTCGTAGTTCAAAGCCGGAATGCCGGAAAGCCAGATCCCGGCAACGGCAAGAGTGGCGCCGGCATCGAGGGCCCGCAGTGCAACCGGAACAAGGTCCCCAGCAGGCGCGAAAAGGATCGCACCGTCGAGCGGCTCAGGAGGTGAGCCCCCGGCCTCGCCTACAGAATCGACGCCGAGCGTTCGAGCCAGCTCCTGATTGTGCGATCCCCGGGTCAGCACATGCACGCGCATGCCGAGATGCAACGCGACCTGCGCCGTCAAATGGGCGCTGCCGCCGAAGCCGTAGATGCCCAGTGCGCCGCCCGCCGGCACTGCCGACGCGAGCAAGGAGCGATAGCCGATGATGCCCGCACACAACAACGGAGCCGCATGCTCGTCACTGATCTCCGGTGGCAAGACATACACGTACCGCTCATCGGCAACACACGAGTCGGCATACCCGCCGTCGATGTCCCAGCCGGTAAAAGTTGAGGCCTCGCAAAGGTTCTCATCGCAACGCCGGCAGAACCGGCAGGTGCCATCGGTCGTCGCGAGCCACGCGGCACCGACTCGGTCGCCGATGGAAAGTCGAGTTGCGCCAGCACCAAGTGCATCGACATAGCCGACGATCTCGTGACCCGGCGTGACGGCGCCTCGGTGCGGCTGAAGATCGCCCTCCGCCAAATGCAGGTCGGTGCGGCAGACGCCGCAGCAACTCACGCGAATTCTGACCTGGCCAGCCCCTGGGTCAGGCAAGTCACGCGAGACCCGGCGCAACGGTCCCTCGTCAATCGGCGCGGGGTGGTCGACAACCCAGGCTTCCACGCCCACCATCATGCCCACCGATGACTGATGGTGCGGCGCCCGGTCTACCTTCGGGGGAATCTCACACAGACCGGGCGCTGCGGGAAAAGAATGCTCTCGTTTGGCGCCGCGCGCCACATCCTCACGCTGGCAACAGCGTCACGACTTTGGTGACCTGGGCCTACTCGCTCGCCACAGGCTGTACGGCAGCAAAATCACGACCGCGGCAGGCACGACCCACCACGAAGGAACCGACGCGCGGTGCAAACCGTAGGTCGCCGCCAATGCGACGATGACGCCGACCGCAACACGCCAATCATCACCAATGACGAAGTCGTACCAGAACGCACAGAATTGTCGTAGCCGAGCGATCACCGGCTTGCCACCAACTCCCCAGTCGATTGAGTCGACGTCCGACCCCGACGAAGCGCCGCGACCAACGCGACGGCGAACACCGCGACGGCGCCAACCACGACGGGCAACGCGGCGTCGGATCCCGGCCAGTGGGCGCCCGCACCCTCGGCACCCCAGAACGTTCCGAACGCCGTCAGCATGATGCCGACCACGAACTTCATCGAGTTCTCCGGCACTCTCGCCAGCGGTGCCCGCACCGCAATACCCGCCAGCGCCACGACGATCACCGCTGCGCCGGCGGCGACTGAGGCGAGTGGCAGGTTGTGGTCGTTGGCGCCGAAAGTCAGCGCGATGAACACGACCTCGAGGCCCTCGAGAACCACACCCTTGAATGCCAACGTGAAGGCGTACCAGTCCGTCACAGCGCCACGGCGTTCACGTGGCACCGCCTGCGCGGCCGCGAGCTCGTCAGCGTAGATCTGCTCCTCGTCATGCAATGCCTTGTAGCCGCTCGCCCGCAAGATCGCTTTGCGCAACCACTGCAGCCCGAACACGAGCAACAGTCCACCAACAACGAGCCGCAGAGCATGAAGCGGGACGGCGGAGAGTGCCGGTCCGAGCGCGGCGATAAGCACGGCGAGGGTGACAAGTGCGGCGAACAGCCCGTACAGCGCCGACCGCCAGTCGCGGGCGGTACCCGCGGCTAAGACGATGGTCGTGGCCTCGACCGCCTCGACCGTGCACGCGAGGAATACCGCGAGGAAGAGCGCCCCGCCACTCATGCGCTCGTCACGACATTAGTTTCTCACGCCACCACCGTCGTCGAAACGTTAGCTCTCCGCGCGGAGGTGGTAGATCGCCGCCTGCTCGGGTTGGAGGTTCGGCGCTTCGACGCCCGCACCGATGAGGAGCGCGCCGGGGACGACGATGTCGCTGACGCCATCGTGCAGTTTCTCTTGCCCGTGCACCGGCGGTCCGTCGCCGGGCATCGACACTCGTCGTAGGTGGTAACGAAGGTTCGGATCAAGGCCCGCGAACACGACCGGCGCGGTGCCGTACCGAGGCCCGGTCTGCAGTCGAACGAGGCTGAACAGTGCCTCGTCCCTCGTCGGGCTGACAACGCCGTACAACACCGTCTCGTGGTCGGCAGGCCGACCTACCCGGACGAGTTCACCGGTGCGCAACAGCTGACGCACCGACTTTGCGAACGCGACCCAGCTAGCGAGTTGTTCGCGCACTTCTGGAGAGGTGGTCGTGAGGTCCCACTCGAGGCCTGAATGTCCGAACAACGCTACGGCTAGCCGGAACGACAACTCGTGCGTACGACCCGTCGTGTGACTGCGACCCGACGCCACGTGTGCACCGATCAATTCGAACGGCAACAGCGTCGAGATGCCTGACACGATGCGAACGCGCTCGTACGGATCGATGCAGTCGCTGGCCCAGACCCGGTCGGTGTGCTCGAGTACACCGAAGTCGATGCGTGAGCCACCAGACGAGCACGACTCGATCTCCAGGCCGGGGTGCCGGTCGCGCAGTTGCGCCATCAGCCGGTAAGTCGCGAGCGTCTGATCGTGGATAGCCGGCCTGCCAACTCGCGGGCCGCCGCGATGCACCGGATCGGCGATGTCGCGATTGTGATCCCACTTGATGTAGCTGATGCCGTACTCGCCAACTAGCAGCGACAACCTCTCGAGCAGATAGGCGAACGCGTCTGGTTGGGAGACATCGAGCACCTGCTGACCGCGAAATGGCGGCGGCATCCGGCCGGGCGTGCCGATCACCCATTCCGGATGTTCGCGGGCAACGTCGGAGTCAAGGTTGACCATCTCCGGTTCGAACCAGAGCCCGAACTCCATGCCACGCGACCGCACGTATTCGGCGATCGCGCCAAGACCGTCGGGCCAAACTTCCGACGACACGAACCAATCACCCAGGCCGGCGCGGTCGTCGCGACGCGACCCGAACCATCCGTCGTCGATGACGAACCGCTCGACGCCGATCTGCGACGCGACGTCGGCGAGGGTCGCTAGCCGGTCGAACGAATGATCGAAATACACGGCTTCCCATGTGTTGAGCACGATGGGTCGGGGCCGCTGCGGATGGCTCGGTCGATTGCGCAGCATGGCGTGCAGACGTCGGGAGGCGCCGTCGATACCCCCACCGGAGTAGACGCCATAGACCCACGGCGTGGTGATCGATTCGCCGGGACCGAGGATTACCTCACCGGCCGCGAGGATCTCCCCCGCTCCGAGCAGCACCGGGCCGGTGTTCAGCCGCTGCGCGAGGTAGCGCTGGTCACCCGACCAGCCAAGATGAATGCCCCACACCTGACCGTCGCGATAGTCGAACCCCTCGGTACCGACCATCAACAGCAGCGGTGAATCAGGACCCGTGCGGCCGCGCCGTTGCTCGCGCAACCAGGTGCCCTGGTGCAGCGGTTGCCGCTGAGACTGCGCCTCGTTCGACCATCTGCCCGCATGGTCGTAGACCTCGGCGACGTGCTCCGATACCGGCAGCAGCGTGAGCAGATCATCAACGACATAAGAAGCAAGGTCGGACGACGCGGTGCTGGTCAATGTCTGCCGGTGCCGCAGCACACCTTCTACGGTCAGGACGAACTCACCGTCGAGGTGCAAGGCAGCCGCGTCATCGACTCCGCGATAGCGCAACGCCTGCGCCTGCCCGTCGTCGGATTCGATGATCTCCACGCCCGCTTGCACAAACAAGGGTTGCGTCGCAGTTCCGTCCCGATGACCCGTCAAGCCCGGCCAGCCCGACCAACCCTGCGCGCGAGTCGGTGACACCGTGAGCGGCACGTCGGCGTTGTGCGTGCTGTCGTCAATCGGAAAGAACGCCGCCGCAGGCAACACTGCGATGTCGGCCGCACTCAGAACGCCGAGGTCGGCGCCCCAGTGCACGATGCGTGGCAGGTGCGGACCACCAACATCGAAAACCACCATGACGCCGTCGCGGCGAAGCGTGACCCAGCTTGGGGCCACAGTCGGATCGGTCAACAGCTCAGCCCTTAGACGAACCGAGCGACAGACCCGCGATGAATTGCTTTTGCAAGAGTACGTACACAACAAGCGTCGGCACCGCCGTGATGAGCGCACCGGCGGCCAGCAG
Organism: Acidothermaceae bacterium; assembly: GCA_036509315.1. GTDB lineage: Bacteria > Actinomycetota > Actinomycetes > Acidothermales > Acidothermaceae > PALSA-607. The sequence continues at coordinate 3,400 of DATCFU010000133.1, read as the reverse complement.
GTTCTGATTGATGAAGTACTGGCCCTGCAGGTTGGCCAGCGCCGAAGTGATCGGTCGCTTGTTACCCGAAGAGATCAACGTGATCGCCCAGAAGAAATCGTTGTAAATCCACGTCGTCAACAACGTGGCGAGCGCCGCCAACGCCGGACGACACAGCGGCAGCGTTAGCTTCCAGTAGCGCGTCCAAACCGATGCGCCGTCGACGAGTGCCGCTTCGGTGATTTCAGTCGGAATCGTCTTCATGTAGTTGCTCAACACGAAAACGCAGAATCCCAGCTGGAACGCGGTATTCACCACGATCAGCCCGGCGTAGGAGTTGTAGAGCAGCCCACTGCTGCTGATGAAGTGCGGCACGTGAATCGTCAGGTAGATGCGATAGAGCGGCGTGATGATCACCTGCGGCGGGAGCAGGTTGGCCGACACGAAAATGATCAATAGTGGGATGTTGAACCAGAAGCTAAAGCGCGACAACACATAGGCGACACAGGAGGCAAAGCCGAGGGTAAGCACCACCGCAGGAAAGGTGATGATGACCGAATTCCAGAAGTAATGGACGACATCGGCTTCCTTCCAAGCGGTCGTAAAGTTCGAGAAAGTCAGATGGTGCGGCAGCGAAAGGTAACCGTATTTCGCCGTCTCCCCATACGGCCGCAGCGATGTGTACATCGCCCAGAGCAGCGGCGTGGTCCACAGCACGGTCAGGATGATCAGGAACACGTGCGAGCCGACGTGCTTGCGCTCGGCCTTGCGGCGAGGAGCGACGACAGTTGTGGGCATCAACTGGCCTGCGGACGCGGTGACTGTCATCGGCGCTTCTCCTGACGCAACTGCTGGACGAGGAAGGTGATGATCGGTACCAGCGCGATGACGAGCAACACGACACCCAAGGACGATCCGAAGCCGATCCGGCTTTGTTGCCCCAAGATGTTGCGGGTGACCAGCACCGACAACAGCTCGAGACCGTTCGTGCCGCCGTTCGTGATGTAGACGAGGTCGAACGCGCGCAACGACTCGATGACGGTAATGACAATGATGACGACGTTAATCGGGCGCAAGACAGGAAACACGACGTGCCAAAACGTCTGCCACGGACTCGCGCCATCGACCGTCGCCGCCTCACGCAGCGTCGGGTCAACGGCCTTCAGCCCGGCCAAATAGAGCACCATGACGTACCCGACCTGGCGCCAGGACGCTTCGACCAGAACAGCCCAGATGTTCAGCTTCGGATTTCCGAGCCAGTCGATGAAGTTGGTCTGACCGTTGCGGCCGATCAAGCTGTTGATCAAACCGTAGTTGTTGGAGTACATGAGCTCCCAGATGATGCCGATCAGCGCAAGCGACAGCATGACCGGCAAGAAGAGCAGGCTCTGATAGATGCGACTCCCGCGAATCTTCTGATCGAGCAGCACCGCGATCAAGATCCCGAGCGGAGTGGCGAAGCAAATGAAGACGACGAGCCAGAGCACGTTGTGCTCGAGCGCGGGAACGAACGGTGGGTAGTTCGTCGCGATCTGGTGATAGTTCTGAATGCCGTCAGCACGGATCGCCTTGAGGCCGCCGATGCCGCTCCACGTGGTAAACGACAGGAACACCGTCGCAATCGCCGGGAACCACACAAAGAACAGGACGATGGCCAACGGGATGAAAACCATCAGCGACAAGACCACCTTGTCGCCGGCCGACAACATGCGAACTCCTCGCCGGCGGCGCTTGCGCACCGCCGGCGAGGAGCCGATCGCTTGAGTAGCTGCGACCATCAGCTGGTGAACACCGTCTTTGCCTGCCCCTCAAGGGCCTTGAGTTGCGACGCGACCGCACCTGGGTCGTTGAAGAAGCTCTGGATCATTGCCGCAACCGTGTTGTCTGCGAAGTCGGGGTTCGTGTCGCGGTCGAGGAACTGAGCGATGTTCTTCGAGGCCTTGATCAGTTCGACCGACTTCTGCTGGATCGGGTTGTAAGTGCTGGTGTCGGCGTTCGTCGCCGCTGCGATGTCACTTGGGTCGGTCTTGCCGTACAGCGCCTCCGCTTGAGCTGTCCCGATGTACTCGAGGAGCGCGGTAGCGCCGGCCTGGTTCTTGACCTTCTTGCTCATCATGAACCCATCGATCGGGGCGTCGATGGAGTCCTGAGCGTTGGCCGGGTCAATCGCCGGGTACGGGAAGAAGTCGAGGTCGGCGAGGTCGGGCGCTGCAGTGAATTGCTGTGCGACAAATGAGCCCAGGAGGTACATGCCGGCCTGCTTGTTGAGCAGCGTCTTTGCGGCGTCCTGCCAGATGCGCCCGTTGGCGCCCGCCTGCTGGTAGGGCAGGATCTCGGTCCACTGCTTGAACACGGCAAGCACCTTCGGGTCGTCCCAGCCGACCTTGTGCGCCATCAGATCCATGTGGAACTGGAACCCGTTCAGGCGCATGTTGATGATATCGAAGGTGCCCAGGGCTGGCCAGCCATCCTTTTGACCCATGGCCATCGGCACGAGGCCGTCCTTCTGCATCTGCTTTTGCAGTGCGACGAACGCGTCCCACGTCGTGGGGATCGTGTAGCCCTTGGCCGCCCAGACGCTCTTGCGGTAGAAGACCGCCCATGGGTAGTTGTACAGCGGCACGAAGTAGTAGTGCCCGTCATCGCCCTTCGATGCGGCCTTGAACGCGTCGGAGAAGTTCGCGCCGATCTTGTCCCACACGTCGTCGATCGGGGTGGCGAGACCCTGCGAGGCGAAGAACCGCATGCGGAAGCCGGCGAACCAGGTGAAGAGGTCGTCAGGCGTGCCCTGCAGATAGTTGTTGATGTTGTTCTGGAAGGTGTTGTGGTCGACCGTGTTGATGGTGACCTTGGCGTTCGGGTTGGCCGACGTGAAGCCGCCGATCATCGCGGCAAACGCCGCCTTGGGCACCGCGTCGGAGTAGTTCGACCCGAACGAGATCGTGCCAGTCGCAGCCCCGCCGCCGCCACCGGCAGCCGACGAGGGTGCGGCAGCAGCGCTGGACGGCGCAGCAGCGGCGCTCGAGGGCGCGGCGGCAGCCGAGGTAGTCGCGGCCGGCGCGGCCGAACTGGGCGTGCTCGTGGTCTTTTTGCTACTGCTGCACGCTTCAAGGAGCGCGCCGGGGACGACGGCAAGACCGGCAGCTCCGGCCAGACCCTTGAGTACGGATCGACGACTCAGTGGCGACTGCGCGCCGGGAGTACCGGACTCGGAGTCCGACATGGTGCCTCCATCAGTGGTGGTGAACGGGTGGTGGTGAACGGGTGAGAGTGGATCGGGGCCGAAAATTGTGGGGTGTGGGGGATCGCGAACGCTTGCACAACAGATTCGAGCGGGACCCATCAGAAGCGCTCACAGCAAACCGCTCGCTCGGACCGCTGTCAAGCATCGCGAAGGTTGCGATTCGGTCTCGCAGTCGCC